>NZ_JBHJUK010000063.1:0-47751 GCF_042266225.1 Kitasatospora sp. NPDC056181 | reverse complement strand
CCCGGGCGCCGGCGGCGCGGCCCCTGCCCCACATCACCCTCCCGTGGCCACCCGGCCACCCGGCCGCCGAAGGCCGATGGCGCCGGCTCTGCCACCCGGCGCAGGGCGGGCGGCGGCGTTCCGGCCGATGGCGTCGCACGGTGGCCAGGTGATCAGCCGACCGCCGGTCGAACTCCGATGTTTCGCAGGCGACTTGTGCGATGTTCCGGTGATCCGCTCGGGTGGCCGGCCTCTCGGGTGCCGACGGTCCGGGCGGATCGTGCGGTGCGTGGCGGAAGGGGTGTCGGTCCGGGCGGGGAGGAACGTTTCTCCACCCGCCCGGACCGGTGGTGCGGCTCAGCCGTTGGCGAGGGCCTGGAGGCGGTCGTAGGCGCCGTTGAAGAGGTTCTGGTCGCCCGGGAACGTGCCGGAGTCGGCGTACTGCCAGAAGGTCTGGTAGCCCCAGCCGTTCGGGAGGGTGCCGACCGACGAGGAGTAACGGGCGATCCAGAGCGGGTTGGTGGCGCCGAAGCCGCCGTTGTTGCCGGTGCAGGTGCTCCACCAGTTGGTGGTGGTGTAGATGGTCGGGTAGCGGCCGGTGCGGGAGTGCACGGTGTCGCTGAAGGAGCGGATCCAGCTGACCATCGCGCTCTGGCTGAGGCCGAAGCAGGTGGCGCCGTAGGGGTTGTACTCGATGTCGAGGGCGGGCGGCAGGGTCTTGCCGTCACGGGACCAGCCGCCGCCGTGGTTGACGAAGTAGTTGGCCTGGGTGGCGCCGGAGGAGCGGTCCGGCAGGGCGAAGTGGTACGCGCCGCGGATCAGGCCGGCGTTGTAGGAGCCGTTGTACTGCTGGGCGAAGTACGGGTTGGTGTAGCCGGTGCCCTCGGTGGCCTTGACGTAGGCGAAGCGGGCACCGTTGCCGGCCACCGAGGCCCAGTTGACGTTGCCCTGGTAGCTGGCGACGTCCAGCCCGGGGGTCTGGGTGGCGGCGAGGGCGAGGACGCCCGCGGTGCTCTCTCTTCCCTCGTGCGCCGCGACGGTGGAGCCGGCGAAGTCGCGCTCCGGGTGGAGGACGGGGCGCTGGGAGTCCGCCTGTTCCGCGGACTGCCCGGGGGCGGGGTCGGCCGCGTACGCGGGTGCGGCGGCGCCCGTGACGAGCGCGGCCGCCGCGGCGAGTGCGGCGAGGACGGGCAACCGGCGGGACTTGGGCGTCCCGGCACCGTCGGTGGTGCCGGCGGCACCGGGGTTTCCGGTGTTGCCAGTGTTACCGGTGTTACCCGTGTTGCCGGTGGGGTGGGCGGAGCGGGAAGTGCTGGGCATGAACACTCCTCTGGTCCGGTCCTGACGACCTGTGGACGCGGTGCGGCCGGTGCGCCGTGTGCGCCCGGCCCGGAGCACAGTAGCCATGTACCCGCCAGGCTGACCAGGTCCCGTGAATCACACACCGAACGGCCGTCGCGTGTGACACGCCGACACCCGGAGGGGCCCCGGGCAATGCCCGGCGGAGGTCCGGCAACGCCCGGCCCGGCCTGCCGACGGGGGCCCGACGGGCCCCGGGCGACCGGGACACCCGGCCGACCTGGGGTGAGGTGGCGTCAGAAGTCAAAAGCCCGCTGCCGTGCGGCCGCTGGGCCGCTGCCGGGCGGCTTCCGGAGCGGAGCCGGCGGGCGGACGGGTGCCGCAGTCGTGGCGGCGGACGTACCCGGGCGGGCCGAAGCGCGCAGGTTTGCGGATTCTCGGTCAGTCATCAGCTGGAACCCGCATGCTGAGGCTGTACAGGTGGGGACCGGCGAGCGGGTTCCGCGCTGCGCGGCTTTCCGGTTCGCTCGGCCGAGCGCTTCGTCGCTGACGGGGACCTCGGCACCTTCTCGGTGCTTCGGGTACGTTGCTCACTTCGAACACACCATCAGGGGGAGCATTGACGGATTCGTCGTTGGACCTGGCCGGCCGGTTGGCCAGTGCCGTGACCGCCGGGGACACCGACACGGTGCGGACATGCCTGGAACAGGGGGCAGCGCCGGACACCTTGGACTCTGACGGACTGCCCTTGCTCTGCACCGCCTTGGCCAGGTTCGATCACCTCACCGCTGAGGTTCTGGTCGACGGGGGTGCCGACCAGGACCGCGAGCTTCCGGACGGCGGTACTCCCTTGCTGCGGGCGGTCGGTACGGGCTCCCCCACGTTGGTCTCCGCGGTGCTCGGGAACGCCCCTCGGCTTCGCCTGCCCGAGGCCTCCCGGCGGCAGCTGCTCGACCTGGCCCGGTACTGGCACGAGACCGGCGTGGTCGAAGAACTGCGCCGCCGGACGGGAGCCGCAGAACCGGCTGTCAAGCGCCAGGTCGACGACCCTCACGGTGACACGACCGGGGAGGTCTCCCTGGGCGGCTGCACCGTACGGGACGGGCACGGAGCCATCCTCACCCACCTCGAGTGGGAGTTCGGTGTGATCCCGCCTCTCGACGAAGTGATGGCACGCGCCGTCCCGCACTCGCAGGACGGGGACAGCAACTGGTTCGCCGCTGCCCACTATCTGGGTCGGCGCCGCGGCCTGCGCATTTGGTCCGAGCTCACCGCTCTGTGTCGGCACCCCGATCCCGCGCACCGCCGCTTCCTCGCGTCGGTTCTGTGGCACCGGGGCTTTCTCGTGACGGAGGACCGCGCATCAGACGTCGCCCAGGATGTCGATTTCTTGGCGTCCTGGGCACAGGAGGAGCCCGACGGCGAGGTACTCTCCGCTGTCCTGGATGTCTACACCGGCAGGGATCACCCGGACCAGGAGGCCATCGGCCTGCGGTACACCGGCCATCCGGACCCGCGCGTACGCAGCGAGGCCGTGTTCTGCGTGAGCCGGGAGCGGACCGCTCGCAGCGACGCGGCCACATCGGCACTGCTCGGCCTCGTCCACGATCCCGAACCTGATGTCCGGGCCTCCGTCGCCCAGGCGTTCGCCCCGCGGTTCACTCCCGACAACCGACTCGCGCCGGCGATCCGGGACGCCCTGCTCTTGCTGGTTCGCGACGGCACCCTCTGGGTGCGACGGCAGGCCGCACAATCCCTCGCCGGCTCTGACGATCGGACCACACCCACCCTGGATGCTTTCCTCGCGCTGCTCGACGAGGAGGACAAGGATCTGCGCCTGGAGGCAGCCTGGGCACTCGCTCGCCGCGGCGACCCGCGGACCGAGGAGGCGTACGAGCGGGTCGGACCGCTCGACGCGTTCTCGGAGCACGACCACCGGACCGACGGCCTCTGGCAGTACCGCGCGAGCAATCGGAGCGACCAGGCATGACAGGTCGCCGCCGTGCATGTCTTCGGCACGGTCGGCGGTTCCGGCGGTGCGGGTCTCGCCGACGAGGCGGTGCGAACCGATGACGACGATCAGGCCGCCGGGCCCGGCGAGGTCGCCCGCCCGGTGCAGCGCCGCGGGGATGTCCTCGGCCGTCACGCACGGGCCCGGCCGGCAAAGGCGAGACGGCTCCGCAGGTCGGCGGGGTCGGCGGCCTCGTGCGAGTTGGTGCGGGTGAGGACCAGGGGCCACTGGGCGGTGAGCGGAGCGAGTTTGTACATGCGGGAGTTCGGTGGCTTCCGGGCGATGCTCGGGGCTTCCGCGCCGTGGGTTCAGCTGCCGGTGCGGAGCCGCTCGCGGTCGGCCTCGGCGGTCTCGTCGTCGAGCGCGCCGGTGAGGATGGCGTCGAGCAGGCCGGGGTAGCGGGCGTCGAGGTCCGCCCGGCGCAGCCGCAGCAGGTTCTCCCGCCCGGAGGGCTGCTGCCAGATGACGCCGCTGTCGCGCAGGACCCGCCAGTGGTGGGTCATGGTCGACTTCGAGGTCACGCCCAGGATGCCGAGGACGCTGCCGCAGTTGTGCTCGCCCCCCGCGTCGAGCACCCGTACGACGGCCAACCGGACCGGGCTGCCCAGGGCGGAGAGGACGCTCTCGATGCGGATCTGCTCGCGGTCCGGGTGGCGGTAGCTCATGGTCCCACGGTAGCGCGACAGTCCGACCGTGGCCCGGCCTCGTGTGCGGTCCGTTCGGCCGCGGCTGCGACCCGGGCTGCGCCGTGGCCTGCGCCACTGCGACCCGGGCTGCGCCGTGGCCTGCGCCACTGCGACCCGGGCTGCGCCGTGGCCCGGCTGCGCTGTGACCTGCGCGGCTGCGACCCGGGCTGCGCCGTGGCCTGCGCCACTGCGACCCGGGCCGCAGTTCTGCGGGCCGCGCTGCGACCCCGGGCGGGCGGCGAGCCCGGGCCCGGCGGGCCCGCGCCGCCCGGCCCGGCCGGCGTTCGGGGGGCTGTGGCACGATGCCAGAGGCCTGGCCGTGAGCCCGCCGCCGCCCCACCGCAGAGAAGAGGACCCCCGTGCCCGAGACCACCCGAGACGTGACGCAGCCCGCGACCGCCCTGCCCGAGACCGGCGGCCTCGCCTTCCGCCCCGCGACCGAGGCCGACGTGCCGGCCCTGGTCGAGCTGGTCGAGTCGGCCTACCGCGGCGAGGCCAGCCGGGCCGGCTGGACGACCGAGGCGGACCTGCTCGAAGGGCAGCGCACCGACGTCGAAGGCGTGACGGCCGCCGTGACGCACGCCGACGGCGTGGTCCTGCTCGCCGAGCGCGCCGGTGAGCTGCTTGCCTGCTGCCAGCTGGAGCGCCGGGGGGAGCACGCCTACTTCGGGATGTTCTCGGTCCGTCCCGGCCGGCAGGGCGGCGGCGTCGGCCGGGCGGTGCTGGAGGAGGCCGAGCGGTTCGCGGGGGAGGAGTGGGGCGCCGTCGAGCTGGAGATGACGGTGATCGAGCAGCGCGCCGACCTGATCGCCTGGTACGAGCGCCGGGGCTTCTCCCGCACCGGGATCTACTCCCCGTTCCCGTACGGCGACGAGCGCTTCGGCATCCCGCTCCGTCCCGACCTGCGGTTCGAGAAGCTGGTGAAGAAGCTCACCGGTCGGTAGGCCTGAGGATCCGTCAAGGTTGACCTGCGGCAATGCGGAGATGTCATACCTCGTTCATGATTGGTCTAGGCCAATGTGAGAGGCTGACGGACGAACGGCCACGTTCCGTCCAGCCCAGGGGGGCCATCTCCGCATGCCCGCACTCCATGGCACCGCCATGTCCGCAACCGACACGACCCCGCCCGCGACCGGGGCCGCCCGGCCCGCAGGCGACCTCGCCCTACCCGCGACCGGCGCCGCCGCACTCCGTCCGGCCGGCACGCGCCGCCCGGACACCGCGCGCGGCCCGGTCGTGGCCGGTGCCCAGCGCCTGCCCGCCCCGCCCGACGACGAGGAGCTCTACTGGTACTTCGGCCCGCAGCGCCGTTGGGTGCTGCTCTGCGCCACCCTCTCCTACGCCGGCGCCACCGCCACGCTCGGCCTCTTCGCGCTCAGCCGGCCACTGCTCTGGCCCTTCCTGGCCCTGACCCTGCTCAACGCCGCCACCTGGCTGCTCTCCCTCGCCGACGGCCAGCGCGCCCGCCGCTACACCCGCGACTCGCACGACCTGCTGCTGCGCGCGTGGCAGCCGGCCCGCCACCCGAGCGTCGACCTGCTGCTGCCCACCGCCGGCGAGCCGCTCGACGTCCTCGCCAACGCCTACCGCCACACCGCGGCCGTCCGCTGGCCCGGGGAGCTGACCGTCCTGGTCCTCGACGACGCCGCCCGCTCCGAGGTGCGCGAACTCGCCGAGTCCCACGGATTCGAGTACCGGGCCCGGCCCGACCGCGGCCGCTTCAAGAAGGCCGGCAACCTCAACCACGGCCTGGCCGAGGGCAGCGGCGAGATCGTCGCCGTCCTCGATGCCGACTTCTGCCCGCGCCCCGACTTCCTCCACCACCTGGTGCCCTACCTCGACACCCCCGAGGTCGGCATCGTCCAGAGCCCGCAGTGCTTCGACACCGACCCCGACATGTCGTGGCTAGAGCGGGCCGCCGGGGCCACCCAGGAGATCTTCTACCGCTGGATCCAGCCCTCCCGCGACGCCCAGGACGGCACCGTCTGCTGCGGCACCAACGCGCTCTACCGGCGCGCCGCACTGAAGCGGGTCGGCGGCTTCGCCGAGATCGACCACAGCGAGGACCTCTACACCGGCCTCTCGCTCGCCCGCGCCGGCTGGACCACCCGGTACGTGCCCGCGCTGGTCGCCAAGGGCATGTCGCCGACCGGCCTGCCCGCCTTCATCAGCCAGCAGTACCGCTGGTGCCTCGGCTCCCTCGCCCTGGTCGGCGACCCCGGCTTCCGCAGCGGGCCGCTCCCCCGCTCGGCCCGGCTCTGCTTCTGGAACGGCATCCTCGGCTACCTCACCAGCGCGGTGAACGTCTTCGCCGTCCCGCTGCCGGCGCTGATCATGCTGTTCTTCCGCCCCGAGGAGATCCAGCCCTGGCAGGTCCTGCCCTTCCTGCCGCCGATCTGGGTCGCGCTCGTCCTGCTGCCCGCGATGTCCCGCACCCGGTGGCGCTTCGAGGTCACCCGGGTCCAACTCCTGGGCGGGCTGTGCCACGTGGTCGCCATCGCGCACGCGCTGCGCCGACGCAGCGCCGACTGGGTGCCCACCGGTGCCGTCTCCGGCGGCAGTTCGCTGGCCCGCACGGTCGCCCGGATCGGCGTCGGCTGGCTCGGCCTCGTCGTCCTCGCCGGCGTCGCCGGCCTCGCCCGGGCCGTCGCCCTGTACGGCTGGCAGCCCTTCTGGGCCCTCGCCGCGTTGCTCGGGCTCACCGCCTACACGACGGTCCCGCTCGTCCGGGCCCTCCTGCCCCTCCTGCGCGGCGGCAACGGTGCCGCCGTCGCCGAGGTCGCCCCGCCCCGCCGACGCACCTCCGACCTCGGCTTCGGCCGGGCCGAGGCCGTCGCCCTGACCGCCGTGCTGCTGCTCTGCGGCCTGCTGGCCTCCGGCTGGGCCGACCCGCTCATCTTCTGACGATCCGCCAGTCGGTCGGCTGGTCGACTCGTCGGTCCACCGCTCTCCGAGCACCTTCCCGCTCTCCGAGCACCCTCCCGCTCTCCGAGCACCTTCCCGCTCCCCGAGTACCCTCCCGCACCCCTTGCGCGTCGCCCCACCGGCGCGGACCCGCCGCCCGGCCGCCCCATCGGCCCGGTGGCCCCGAACACCGCTGCCAGTCATGCAAGGAGCACCGCCGTGCCCACGGCCGAACCACCGAGTGCCGGACGCCCGCCCGTCGAACCGTCGAGCGCCGTCCGAGCCGATCCCGCGACCGGTCCGGGAACACCCGACATCCTGGTCGAACCATCCCACCGTCCCGCCCCCGGCGCCGGGTTGGCGCCGAGGCAAGCCGGCGCACCGGCCGGGCGGACGGGCGAGGACGCCGCCGAGGCGCCCCGCCGGCCGGCCGCGTTCCGGCCCGACATCGAGGGGCTGCGCGGCGTCGCCGTGCTCGCCGTCCTCGCGTTCCACGCCGCGGTCCCCGCGTTCACCGGCGGCTACGTCGGCGTCGACGTCTTCTTCGTCATCTCCGGATTCCTGATCACCGGCCTGCTGTTGGGCCGCCCGATCGGCCTGCGGGACTTCGCCGCCCGCCGGGCCCGCCGCATCCTGCCCGCCGCCGCCGTCGTCCTGGTCGCCACCGCGCTCGCGGGCGGAGCACTGCTCGACCCGCTGCGCGGCACCGACCTGGCGCGCGACCTGATCGCCTCCGCCGGCCAGTTCGCCAACTGGCGGTTCGTCGGCCGGCAGACCGACTACCTCGCCGCCGAACGCGACCCGAGCCCGCTCCAGCACTTCTGGTCCCTGGGCGTGGAGAACCAGTTCTACCTGCTCTGGGGCATGCTGCTGCTCGGCCTCGCCCGCCACCTCGCGGGCCGCCGCCGCACCGCCGCGATCGCCCTCGCGACCACCGTGATCGGCGGCGTCTCCCTGGCACTCTGCATCCGCTGGACGGCCGACTCCGCACCGCTCGGCTACTTCTCCACCGCCAGCCGGCTCTGGGAGTTCGCCACCGGCGCCTGCGCCGCCCTGCTCGGGACGGCCATCGCCGGATGGCTGCCCCGAGCGGGCCGGGCCGCCCGGGGCGCGGACCGGGCGCTGCGGCTGCTCGGGTGGGCCGGCGCGGCGGCCGTCGTCCTCGCGGTCTTCCGGTACGACCGCAACACGCCGTTCCCCGGCAGCGCCGCCCTGCTGCCCGTGCTCGGCACCGCGGCCGTCCTGCTCGCCGGACCGGCGCACCGCGCCCTCGGCCCGACCGACGCCGGGCGGCTGCTCGCCACCCGGCCGCTGCGCGCCGCCGGCCGCCTCTCGTACGCGTGGTACCTCTGGCACTGGCCGGTGCTGACCATCGCCCAGGCCCGCTACGGCGCCCTGCCGTGGACCACGCTGGCCGCCCTCACCGCGGCCTCCGCCCTGCCCGCCTGGCTCACCCTGCGGCTGGTCGAGCAGCCGCTGCGGTACGGCAGCAGCCCGGCGCCCCGCCGGGGCCTCGCGGTCGGCGCCAGCGCGCTGGTCATCCCGCTGATCGCCGGGCTGACCCTCGGCGGTGGCACCGTCCGGGCCGTCGGCAAGGCCGACCTGCCCGTGGTGGTCCCGGCGGGCGCGGTGGACGGGCCCGCGCTGCTCGCCCCCGGCACCCGAGTCCTCACCCTCACACCCTCGCTCGCCCGGGCACGGGAGGACTTCCCGCCCGGCAAGGGGTGCGAGATCCCGCTCGGCGCCGAGAGCAGCCCGCGCTGCCTGTTCGGCGCGGAGACCAGCCCCGACCGGATCGTGCTCGTCGGCGACTCGCACGCCGGCCAGTGGATCTCGGCCGCGCTGGAACTGGCCGGGCAGCGGCACTGGGCGCTGGAGGTGCTGGTCAAGCCCGGCTGCCCGCTGGCCACCCTGACCGTGCGGAACAACGTCCTCGGCCGCACCTTCGACGAGTGCGACCGCTGGCGCGAGAACACCCTCACCCGTCTCGCCACCGGCCCCAGGCCCCGGCTGATCCTGATGGCCGGCCTCAACCGGTACGGCAGCCAGGAGGAGCGCACGGAGGGCTGGACCCGCACCCTCGACCGGCTCTCCGCCGTCGGCGCGCCGCTCGCCTACCTCGCGGACACGCCGATGCCGGGCAAGGACATCCCGACCTGCCTGGCGGCCTCCGACGGCCGCTCGGACGCCTGCTTCTTCCCCCGCGAGTCGGCCTTCGAGCGGGACCCGCTGACCGACGGCGGCCTCGCGGGCCGCTACGGCGTCCGCGTCCTCGACCTCGGCCCGCTGCTCTGCCCCGGCACCGGCCCGGACTGCCCGGCGGTCCTGGAGGGCGTGGTGCTCTACCGGGACACCGGGCACATCACCGACACGCTGGCGCGGGTGCTGGCGCCCCGGCTGGACAGGGGGCTGCTGGGCGCGGGGTGAGCGCCGGGGACCAGTGTCGGGGGACCAGGCCGGGTACCTGTGTTCGGGGGACCAGGTCGGGGGCCAGTGCCGGGGGACCAGGCCGGGGCCAGTGCTGGGGCCGTCCCGGCACTGGCCCCGTTCCGGGGCTCCCTCGTACGGAGCCGCGTGCAGGGTCCGGCGCCCGGCGGGTCCGACGTCGTGCGATCCCGTGCGGTCCCGTGCGGTGTCGCGCGACCCTGTGCGGCCCTGTGCTCCGTCCGGCGCCCCCGGTCGGCTCAGCCGTAGAGGCTGTGGCAGAGCCGGGCCTGGTCCGAGCCGGCGGGCCAGTGGCCGAAGTGCTCGGCCTGGTCGCAGACGGATTTGGGGTCGACGGCCGCCGGAGGTCGGGGCGCTCCGCCCGGTGCGGGGGCCGGAACAGCGGCGGCCGGGGCGGACGCGGCGTGGGTGGCCGCCGGGCGGAGCGGGCCCGGGCGTGCTGTGTGGCCGGGCCTGGGCCGGGCGCTGCCGCTCGCCGCGCTACCGGTCTCGGCGCGGTCGGGCCCGGCCGGCTCGCCGTCGCCGCCGGCCTGCTGGGCGGGGCTCGGGACGATCTCCGGCGAGGGGGCCGGGGTGCCGGCGGGCGGCGTGTCCGGGACCGCCAGCAGGTCGGCCGACAGGGGGAACGAGGGTTCGAGGGGCGACGCGGGAGCGGCGGACACCTCCGCCGACGAGGACACCGACGAGGACGTCGACGGGGAGGGCGCGGCCGACGGGAACGCCACCACCCCGGTGCCCTCGTCACCCGACCCGGGCCCGCACATCGCCAGGACGGCGGCCATGACGCCGACGGTCCCGGCGGCCGTCGCCGCCCACACCCGTCGCGACCTGCGCGCCGGGGCCGGCGCGGCCGAGGCGGGGACGGCGGCCCAGTCGGGCGTCGCACCGGTGGGTGGCGGTGGCACCGGTGGCGGCTCCCACCGCTGAGCCGGCCACTGCCACTGCCCGCCCGGCTGCCGGCCGCCGACCGGCTCCCCGCCCGCCCGTGGCCCCGCCGCCTGCCCGCCCGTTCTCTGCCCCGCCGCCGGTTGGTTGTCCGATCTCTGTCCCGCCGCCGGTTGACCGCCCATACCCGTCTCCTCCTGCCGGTCGTCGCCGACTTCCGGCGACCCGTTCGACGTGGTCAACGAGCTGGCGGACGCCGGGACATGACCCGGAAGAGGGTTCTCTCGCCGATCGGCGCCCGGCCGTCCGCGCGCGCCGGTACCCTGCCTGCCGTACCCCGGGTGCGGAGGCCCGGGGTCCACCACATGCTGGGGGCATGGAAACCAACAGCACGTCGAACAGCACGTCGAAGCCCCTGGTCGAGGTCGCCGAGTTCCGCACCGACAGCCGCTACCGCCTGGTCCGTTTCGAGGGCCACGGCTGGGAGCCCCTGGCCCCCGAGGAGTTCGAGCCACGGGTCCACCAGCTCTTCCCCGACCTCGATCCGCACGACCCCGTCCGCATCCACTGGGCCGACCGCCCCTGGGAGTGGCCCGCCTGGCACCCCGGCGAGGCCTGACCCCGACGGCCGGGGCTCGACGACTCGATCCCGACGGCCGGGCCCTCACCCGCCCGCCGACGGGTCCCTGACGAGCGCTTCGGTCGGGGGCGGTGTCCGTGGGGCGGGTGTTCTGCCGCGGGGCCGTCCGTCCGGGGGTGTCTCAGGGCCGTCCCGGGACCCTCTCAAGGCCGTCCGGGGCCCTCTCAGGGGCGGGTCCGGGCGCGGTAGCCGGCGACCTTGGCGAGGTTGCCGCAGCGCTCCATCGAGCACCAGCGGCGCCGGCGGGCCTGGGAGTCGTCGAGGAAGAGCAGCGAGCAGTCCGGGTTCTCGCACTCCTTGACCCGCCCGAGCAGCGGGCCGCCGGCCAGCAGGACGGCGTCACGCGCCACCGCGGAGAGGGCGGCCCGGACGCCGCCCGCGGGAGCCCCGGTGTGCCAGTGCAGGCGGAGTCCGCCGTCCGCCGGGGCGAGTTGGGGGGCGAGGTCGGGGGCGGCGGCGGCCGTGTTGGCCTCGGCGAGGTCGTCCGCGGCCGGGGGGTGGCCGGTCATCGCTGCGCGCAGCAGCCGGTACAGGGCCTCGCGCAGCCGGCGTGCCTGCGCGAGGTCGCGGTCCGTGGCCTCGGCGGCAGCGCCGTCGGGGTGCAGACCGGCCTCGGTGAACCAGCGGGTCAGGGCGTCCGGGTCGGGCAGGCGCTCGACGGGGGTGGCGTGGCGGCGGCCGAGGGTCGCGACGAAGTTCAGGCAGGGGCGTCCGCCGATGAACGGGAACGCGAGCTGCGGGTCGGTGGCGTGGGTGCTGCGCGGCATGGAGGTGAGCCTACGCCCGGGACCGCCCTTGACACCACTTCATCCGGTGTCGCAAGGTGACACCTGTTCATCCGGTGTCATCCGGCGTCACCAACGAGAGCGGGTACGGAAGCATGCGCGCAGTACGGATCGACCGGTTCGGCGGCCCCGAGGTCCTCCTCCCGGCGGACCTCCCGGATCCGGTGCCCGGCCCCGGCGAGGTGCTGGTACGGGTCGCCGCAGCAGGCGTCAACCGGGCCGACGCGCTGGTCCGCTCGGGCGTCTACCACCGCGCCGGACGGCCGCCGCTGATCCCCGGCATCGAGGCGGCCGGCACCGTCGCGGCCCTGGGCGAGGGGGTGACCGGCCTGGAGCCGGGGCAGCCCGTCCTGGCGATGGGCGCCGCGGCCGGCTCCGGCTTCTACGCCGAACTCGCGGTCGTCCCGGCCGGCCGGGTCACGCCCCTGCCCGACGGCGTCGGCCTGCTCGCGGCCGCCGCCCTCCCGTCGGCCTGGCTGACCGCCTGGTACTGCCTGCACCGGCTGGCCCGGGTGGCGGCGGGGGAGACGGTGGTGGTGCAGGCGGCGGCGAGCGGGGTCGGCAGTGCGGCCGTGCAGATCGCCGCGGAGGCCGGCGCGCGCGTCATCGCCGTGGCCGGCTCGGCGGAGAAGGCCGGATGGGCGGCCGGCTTCGGCGCCGGGGCGACCGTCGACACCTCCGTCCACCCGGAGGACGCCGCCGTCGACGAGGTGCTCCGGCTGACTGGCGGCCGCGGCGCCCACGTGGTCCTCGACACCGTCGGCGGGCGGGTGTTCGGGCAGAGCCTGCGCCAGGCCGGACAGGCCGGACGCGTCGTCGCGCTCGCGAACGTCGCCCTGGAGCCCAGCACCATCGACACCCGGCACTTCTACCCGAAGAACGTGTCCATCCACGGCTTCCAGATCACCAACCTGCTGGACCACGGCTACGACCCGCGCCCCGATCTGCGGGAGATCGCCGCCCGCGTCGCCGCCGGGGCGTTCCGGGTCCCCGTGGAGTCCGTCTTCCCGCTGGAGCAGGCGGCCGACGCCCACCGGCAGTTGGAAAGGCGCGGCAACCGGGGGAAGATCGTTCTCACCGTGGCGGGCGATCCGGCCTGACCGCGGCACGCGGACGGACCAGGGGGAGCAGTGGACGGACGGGCGAGCAACGCAGGTTATGGCGAGGCGGCAGACCAACTCGTGCTGCAGTACGAGGAAGTGACGTTTGAGGAGGTCCACCGCGAGGTGCTGCACCTGATCCCCGGGCAGCCCTCCGACGTCCTCGACATCGGCGCCGGCACCGGCCGGGACGCCGCCGCCCTGGCCGCGCGCGGCCACCGTGTCGTCGCCGCCGAACCGACGGCGGAGCTGCGCCGGGCCGGCGAGCGCATCCACGCGGGCAGCGGCATCCGCTGGGTCGACGACGCACTGCCCTCGGTGGCCCGCCTCGGCACGGCGGGGGAGCGCTACGACCTGATCCTGCTCGCCGCCGTCTGGATGCATCTGGCCGAGGACGAACGCCCGTTGGCGATGGACGCCCTCGCCCGGCTGCTCGCCCCCGGTGGCCGGGTCATCCTCTCGCTGCGCTACGGCCCCGTCCCGCCGGGCCGCCGGATGTTCGACGTCCCGGCCGAGGAGACGATCGCGCAGGCCCGGGCCCGCGGGCTGGACCTGCTGGTCCGCACCGAACGGCACGACCTGCACGACCGCGCGGGTGTGAGCTGGGCGGTGCTCGCCTTCGAGTCGGCGGGCGGGCCGCGGCCGTAGCGGGGGCCGTCGCAGGGTGTGCGGGTGGCGGGGCGGGGTGTGGCGTGGCTTGGTGCGGCGCGGTTTGGTGCGGCGCGGGCGTAGGGCGGTCGTGGCGGGGGTCGCGGCCGGGCGCCGGGGTCACCGTCCGCGGCCGGCCGTTTCCACCGCGGCCCGTGACCGCCGGTGCCGACCACTGTCGGCGCTCGCCGGGAACGTTCCGCCTCGGCGGAGTCCGGCCGGTTCCACCGGCGTCCGATCGCGGGCGGGCGGCCGGGCGGCCGGGCAACCGGGCGGCCGGGCAGTCGTGCGGCCGTGCGGAAGCGCGGATCAGTGAGGTCCTCGGGGCCGCCTCCCCGGCCTGCGGGCCTGCGGGCCTGCGGGCGTCCGGGCGTCCGCGTCTACGGGCCTGCGGGGCCGATGGCCGCAGCTCGCGCAGCGGCTGCCGCCTCCAGCAGGGGCCAGCCGTCGACCTCCACCGCCCCCTGCTCTCCCGGCTGCCACCCGCCGGCCAGGGCCGCGTCGAGCAGGGCCCGGACGGCGCCCGGTTCGTGCAGGTTCAGAGAGCCGCCCCGGACGTACCCCACGTCCCCGGAGCCCATGGGGAACCCGCCGGGGACGTACCGCCCCGGGCCGTCGGCGAAGACGATGCGCAGCGCACCGCCGGTGCCGGCGGGCTGCGGGTACAGCGTCAGCGTCTCGCGGCAGTCCGCGGACCGGCCGCCGTCCGGTGAGGAGTGGCGGTGGCGGAGCGTCCATAGGTACGTGCGCCCGTCGGTGACCAGCCGGCGGGGCGTCTTCGGATGGCGGGGCACGGGGTCGAGGATACGCGGCCCGGTCCACAGGCCGGCCGGCCCGCGTTCGTACCGGCGCCGGTCGCCTGTTCCTGACCTGCTCAAGGAGCTCGTCAACGCCCCGTGCTCCGGGGAACGGCAGTTCGGGGACGGAACCAACCGTTTGCTCCGTGGCCGGGCGCGCGGCGAACGCTGACGGTCCGACACCGGCTGCTGTGCGGGGCGAGGCGCTGTCGGCCCCGCACGGCAGCCGGTGGCTATGGGCCGGTGACGCCGTCGGTGAGCTCCCGGACGATGTCCAGGTGGCCCGCGTGACGGGCGTACTCCTGCAGGACGTGGAACAGGATCCAGCCCAGGCTGGGCCGCGGGGTGCCGTCGTCTGGGAAGCGGCCGCCGGCTGCGGCGATCGTGGACAGCGGCGTGCCCGACGCGATGGCTCGGGTGTACTCACCACCCGCGTGCAGCGCGGCGAGCAGGTCGGCGGCCGTCTCCTGCGGACCGACGTGCCAGCGGTCCGCCGGGCCGCGGTCGCCCCACGGTGCGGCGACCTGCTCGGCCCGGAAGCCCCAGCGCAGCCAGCGCTGCTCCATGTGTACGAGGTGCTTCAGCAGTTCGAGCAGGGTCCACCCGGAGGGGAGCCGGCTGACGCGCAGCTCTGCGTCGGACATTCCCTCGATCTTGGCGCCGATCACGGACCGGTAGTAGTCGAGATAGTCCAGCAACAGCACGCTCGGATCGGAGAGTTGCCGGTCCGGCTCGGGTACGGAGGAATTCATGGTCCCGAGTCTGCCACCACGCACGTCGGCGCCCGGAGGGCACTCCGCCCACGGTGGTCCCACGGCCGTCGCAGGGCGCGTGCCGAGTCGTGGTCAACCTGTGGGAGGGCTTGATCGCTGGGGCCGCGAAGCGGGGCATGGTGGGCCTGTCACCGGTCAGCAGCGGCTCCACCACCACCCATGCTTCGCCACGCCGCCGCCGGGTTGCCCATGAACGAGGACGTTCTCACCGCTCCGGAAAGGCTGTGGGAGAGACTGACAGCATGCCTGCCGCCGACACGCTCGCGTCCTCGGACGAGATCCACACCTATCTCGTCACCAGACTCAACGACGCCCTCCGTCGGCCGGGAATGTGGGGCGGGGAGCACGCCATCCGGTTGATGCTGGACCACCTCCTGTTCGCTGAACGTCGGCAGGGAGCATGGGAGGACGAGCAGCGTGCCCTGGAGCAGCGCAAGGCGTGGACACCGATCGGCGTGAAGGGCGCGTTCGAGGACTTCCTTCCAGCTGATCACGGCACAAGCGTCGCCTCCGTCTACGCGGAGTTCGCACACCGACAGGGATGGCTCGAGGCCGACCGGCTACTGGACGCGGCCGAGTACGACTCGATGCTCGCCACGATCGACTCGTGGGCCACCCACGACCGGGTGTGGGCCGACGTCACCTCGGCGTTCGGCCCGCCGTCGGTCCTGTTCGGCAGCACCAACCCCTATTACGGGAAGACACTTGGCTACGTGACCACGGACCCCTCCGCACCCATGCTGTTCTTCCACCTCTGGAACGGCACCGACCCGGGTGCCGACTCCTCCTGGCCACCGGCCCACGAGCAACCACTGCTCCTGGCCGTCCGACGTGGTGACGCTCCGTTCGCCGCGAGCTTCACCTTCACCCCCGAGGGGCGGCGCCGTCGGCCGGCACAGGGATCGTGATCTCCTGACCATCTGTGTCCGTGGGCCGCTCGCGCCGGACGATCCCGGAGAAGGGTCCGATGGGACCCCGGAGAGCTGCCTTGCCCGCGCGAGCACCTTCCTGACCTGGCGCGTGAGCGCGGCACCAGCCCGCAGGTACACCGGGGTAGCGCAGCCAATCCCAGCCTGATGATCCAGGCTGGTAATTCGATGGTGTCACGCGCACCCAACCCCGACCCTGGTCACCGTGCCAGAACTCAAGCATCAGATCCGCGCCCTCCACACGGCCTCCACGGTGACCGTCTACCAGGCATACGCTCCGGAAATAGGCCTGCCCGCTGCACAGGACGGTCGCTTTCCGGCGGCCTGGAAGAGGGACCGGATGACGTGGATCAAACCGTCGTTCCTCTGGATGATGTACCGCTGCGGATGGGCGAGCAAGGAAGGCCAGGAGACCGTCCTCGCGATCGAAATCACCCGTGCGGGCTTCGAATGGGCCCTGGCAAACGCCTGTCTGGCCCACTACGAACACGGACTGCACACCGACCGCGCCACCTGGAAGCGCCAGTTGAAGCGAGCCCCGGCCCGAGTGCAGTGGGATCCCGAACGCGATCTGCACCTACGGCCGCTTCCTCACCGCTCTCTTCAACTCGGCCTCGCCGACGAGGCCGCTGAGCGTTACGCGGAGGACTGGATCGTCTCGATCAACGACGTCACCGCACTCGCGCATGCCATCCATGCCCATGTGAGGGACGGGGCTCTGGAAGCCGCCCGGCAACTCCTTCCCGTCGAACGCCCCTATCCGTCGGGCGACACGCTTCTGAGCCACCTGAGCGACTGAGCCGGTCCCACCCGCTTGGGACGACCGACTGCTCGTTCTGTCGCCGCCTACCTGGGCAACTCACCACGATCCAGTACGCGATGCCCTCAGTGATCTGGTCGAGGGTGTCGGCGAGACCGTCCATTCGTCGACGTGCCGGATCCACGGCACGTGGTCGAGGGCGCGGGGCAGGTCGTCGGTGACCAGGGCGTCGAGCACGGAGCGCAGGTCGTCCGGGACGGGGCCTTCCGAGGGACAGAGCCAGGCGAGCGCGGCCGGTACGCGGACGTCCGAGGGCTGTTTCGCGGCAAGCTCCTCAGTCGGGCTGTTGCCCAGCAGGAAGCGGTTCCGGGGCACGTCATCGCGGCGGAACTCGTCCTTGACGTCCTGCGCCATCGTCGCGATCACGACGCGAGCGTCGAACAACGTTTCCCCACGCACCTCCCACCAGGCCCTGAGGACCAGCTGGTGGCCCCACAGGAGTCCACCAGCGGTCACGCTTGCCCCACCGACACCGTTTTGGCCCGCACCAATGCGCGCGATGACACAACTGATCGCGGACTGACTGGTCGTTTCACAATGGCTGAGCCCCAGGTCTTTCGCTCAGTGATCTTGGTCAGCAGGGTGTCCGCGTGCGTGCTGATCTTGTTCCGAATGACCTGTGGGAGCGAGTAGCCCCGTTGCTGCCGCCTGCGCCTGCGGCGCTACCGTCACCCGGGGCGGGCTACGTGTTCACATCGCATCAGCTTGGTTCCCACTGGTCGCCCACGCCCGATACCAATCCCCGAAGGCCGGGCCAGGGGCCAGCCTGTCCTCTATCCCAAGGGTGTCGAACCAGACCTGACCGCTGACGGCTCCGGTGACCACCAGCCGGACGAACGTGCCGCACCCCATGTCCGAGATGATCATTGACCCCGGAACGATCCCGTCCTCGTCGTAGTCGTCTTCGAGGTCGTCCGGACCCACCGCCCGCGTGAATGGGAACGGTGTCGCAAGGTACCCGGGCCACCAGGCCTCGTCCCTGGGGCCGTACGACCTGCTCAGCGGCCAAATTCCGTGGTAAGGCCCCGGGCCGCCGTTGCCGATGGTCGTCAAGAAGGTTCGGTAGTCCTTAGGGAGGGTCACCCCGTACTCACGCTCGAAGGACAGAACCTCCGCCTCCGAGAGCACGCTCCTCGGACGACTCTCAGACACTCGATCCACCGCGCCCCCACCTCTCACCCGGTTCTCCGTCTCCGCGAGCATAGGACTCCCGCTCCGGGTGGACAGGTGCCCCATTCGGCGTCGAGGCAGGGCAAGCCTCACCTTGAAACGACCAGTGCGACGCCTTTCGAGTGCGCGCCGAGACTGCCTCGCCGTCCACGGTCGCCCGTGCGGCAGTGGGGCCGGTCCGGTGCGTCCCGCCGTACCCCGGCCCCGGGCTCTCGCTCAGCCTCACCCGAACCGGGGCGGGGGAAGCAGCAGGCGGCTGCACCTCCTCGTTCGCCCGTCCACGGGCCGGCCGGGAGGGCTCGACCCGGTGGCCCGACCCGCTGGCCCGATCCGGTGGCCGGTCCCCATTGCCGTCCCGGCCGGCGCACGGGTGCGACCCGGGCCTCTTCGGGCTTCACCAGTTCGCCGTGGAAGCACGGATGTCGTCGGCGAGTTCGGCGGCATAAGGGAGCGGGAGAGAGCCGGCCGGCCGGGTCGTGGTGGGCGGCGCGGCAGTCTCCGGGACGCCCGGGATCACGGTGACCGGCACCGGGCACGCCCGCATCAGGGCAGCGGCCTCGGCCTGTTCGGCCGGACGCCCGGCCCGGCGCAGCCGGCGAGCGGCGCGCCTGGCGGCGCCGGGGCGATGGGACGCGGGCGGCGTCGACGTGGTGGCCGGCTCGTCGATGGCCGGCCCTCCGGTGTGCGGCCCTCCGGTGTGTGGCCCGACGAAGGACGGCGCGACCAGGACGACGCCGGCCACGGTGTCAGGGTGTGCGGCCGCGTGGCGCAACGCCGTTGTGGCGGAGGCGGAGTGGGCGACCAGGACGGGGCGCGTGCGGACCGGCGCCAGCAGTTCGGCCAGCCAGTGGTCGTCCGGGACGGACGCGGGGGAGGAGCGGCCCAGGCCGGGCAGGTCGGCCGCCAACGCGGGCGCGTCCAGCCGTTCGGTCACCGCACGCCACACGTCCGCGTCCGAGCCCGGGCCGTGCAGCAGGACGAAGCGCGGGGCCTCGCCGTCGCCGACCAGGTAACTCCGCCCACCGGCGGCGTTGGTGAACCTTCCCGGGAGCGCCCCGCCCGACGGCGGGGCGCCGAAGCCGTCGGTGACCAGCCGGGTGGCCCAGCGGCGCAACAGCTTGGCGACCGGCGGGTGGTGGAGGCCGACGGCGTGGGCCAGCCGGTCGGCGGAGGCGGTGTCGTAGGTGTCCTCGGAGAGGAACGTGAGCGTCTCCGGGTCGGCGCCGGTCAGCGCGCGGGGCAGCCGGCGGACCAGGCCGACGGGGATCAGCCGCCGGGGCGCGGGAACGCCGAGGTGCTCGGCCAGCAGGGCGATCAGTTCCGGCAGGGGCGGCGTGGCCGGGTCGAGCACGGTGTGTGCGTGGGCGGGACCGGTGTCGTACCCGGGAACGGCCGCGAGGAAGCGTGCCAGGTGGTCGACCGCGACCACCGGCAGGAAGGTGCGCGCCGAACCGGGAAGCAACGGCAGCCGCCCGTACCAGAGTTGGCGGACGAGGTCGGCCAGGCCGAGGTACTGTCCGGCCTCACCGGTGACCGAGTGCCCCACCACGCTGCTCGGGTTCACCGTGGTGAGCGGCACCCCGAGCCGGGCGGCCGTGACCCGGACGGCGGCGTCGCCCAGCTGCTTGGACGCCTCGTACGCGCCGAGCCGGGCGTAGAGGGCGTCGGCCTCGGCGTCGGGCAGCGGGTGACGAGGCGTGGCGTCCCGGCCGACCCGGTAGCCGGAGAGGTGGACCAGCCGCCGCAGGTGAGGGCGGCCGGCGGCCCAGTCCAGGGCGTGCAGCGCACCGGCGACGTTGGCGGCGTGCGCCTCGGCGCGGGACAGGCCGAAGCGGTAGAGGGCGGCGAGGTTGTGCACGTCGCGGACGTTTTCGAGGCGGGCGTCGTCCTCGGGCGACAGGCCCAGCCCGGGCCGGGTGAGGTCGACGGCGACAGTGGTCAGCGCGGTGTCGTCGGCCCCGTGGGCGCGGAGCCAGCTGCGCAGCTCGTGTTCGCGTGCGGTCCCGCGCCCGCCCCGGACGGCGGCGGCCACCGGCTCGCCCCGTCCGAGGAGTTCGAGGACGAGCCAGCGGCCGAGGAAGCCGGTCGCGCCGAGGACGAGGGTGCGCGGGGGCAGGGGGACCGAGTCCGGGGGAGTCAGGGCAGCTGTGGGTGCGATCGGGGGTGTGACGTTCATGGGCGGACTCCTTCTCTGTAGATCGGTCTACTTATGTAGACCGGTCTGCATATTTTTTGGCCATGGGGACGTGAGGATGCGGGGCCTGGGGGCGGGGGTCTGGTGCGGGCGTGGCGCTGGTTGTGAGTGCGGGTTTCGGGGGCCTGAGGTTCCGGCTGCCGGGTTGCCGGGTTGCTGGGGTTCCGGGCTGGCGGGGTGTCGGCGTGCAGCGCCGAGAGAGTTTCTATAGACCGGTCTGTATATTTTTTGCGCGACAAAGAACCCCTGCCCCGTGCGTCGACGGGATCAGCGGTGTACGCAGGCGAAGATACCGCCGCCGGGGAGTCGGTTGTATGGGTACCATGGGCACCGACGTAAAGTAGGGTAGTCCGCCCCGGAGGGGCGCCCGTCCCGCTGTTCCACGTGAACGGCGGGTGGGCCTCCCCGTCCTCGGGGAGGCCCACCCGACGCCCACGTGCAACGGCTTCTCGCCGGTGCCGTTCTGGGAGCTGCACTCAGGCGCTGCTGCGCCGGAGCATTTCCTCGCGCTCCACGACCTTCACCCGCTCCCGCCCCTCCGCCTCGCCGAGGGCCCGCTCGTGGGCGTCGAGCCGGTGCCAGCCCTCCCACGTCGTGTACCGGACGCCCCGGTCGCGCAGGTGGGTGACGACGGCGTCCGGGTCGGGCTCGGTGGCTCCGGGCAGGCGTCCGGCGGAGTGGTCGGCGAGCAGGCAGCCGACGGTCTCGTTGGCGTCGCCCTTGGTGTGGCCGATCAGGCCGACCGGGCCGCGCTTGATCCAGCCCGTGACGTACGTGGCCGCCTGGTGCGAGCCGTCGCCGGCCAGGACGCGGCCGGCCTCGTTGGGGACGGTGCCGGAGACGGGGTCGAAGGGCAGCTTGGGCAGTTCGTCGGAGTAGTAGCCGATCGCCCGGTAGACGGCCTGCACGTCCCAGTCGGTGAAGCGGCCGGTGCCGCGGACGTTCCCGGTGCCGTCGAGTTCGGTGCGCTCGGTGCGCAGGCCGCTCACCCGGCCGTCCTCGCCGGTCACCTCGACCGGGGACTCGAAGAAGTGCAGGTAGATCCGGTGGGGGCGGTCGCCGACGTCGCGGATCGCCCAGTTCTCCAGCGTGGAGGCGACCATGTCGACGTGCTTGGCGGCCCGCCGCTCGGCGATCGACCCGTCGTCGTACTCGATGTCCTCGGGGGCGACGATCACCTCGATGTTCGGTGAGTGGTCGAGTTCGCGCAGCTCCATCGGGCTGAACTTGGCCTGGGCCGGCCCGCGGCGGCCGAAGACGTGGACCTCCAGCGCCCTGTTCCGCTTCAGCCCGGCGTGGACGTTCGGGGGGATCTCGGTGGGCAGAAGCTCGTCGGCGGTCTTGGCGAGGATCCGGGCGACGTCCAGGGCGACGTTGCCCGCGCCGAGCACGGCGACCTTCTCGGCCTCCAACGGCCAGGTGCGGGGGACGTCGGGGTGCCCGTCGTACCAGGAGACGAAGTCGGCGGCGCCGTACGAACCGTCCAGGTCGACGCCGGGTATGTCGAGCGCGCGGTCGGCCGTCGCGCCGGTGGCGAAGACGGTGGCGTCGTAGAAGCGGTGCAGGTCGTCCAGGCCGAGGTCGCCGGGGTAGTCGATGTTGCCGAAGAGCCGGATCTGGGGCTTGTCCAGCACCTGGTGCAGCGCGGTGACGATGCCCTTGATCCGCGGATGGTCGGGCGCCACGCCGTAGCGGATCAGTCCGAACGGGGCGGGCATCCGTTCGAACAGGTCGATCGAGACCCCGGGCTCCCGGGCTGCGTCGGACTTGAGAAGGGCGTCCGCGGCGTAGATGCCGGCGGGGCCGGCTCCGACGATCGCGATACGGATCGGGCGGGTCATGGGCGGTGCGTTCCTTCTGGCAGACGGGCGGGTGCTTGATTCAAACCCGCTCCACCCGCAGCGCTGTAGGGGCCAGGGAGCGATGACCCCATAGAGCGGACCTATGGCCCGGTCGGGAACATCACGGCCACCACGGTGCTCACTGCCACCACGGCTCTCTCGCCACCGCGTCTCTCTCTGCCACCGCCTCTCTCTGCCACCGCGGTTCTCACGGTCGCCGAGGCTGGCACGGCCCTCGGGGAAACACGGTTCGCAAGGCCACGCGACGCACCGCGGAGTCCGGACCGGGAGCGGCCGATCCGGGGTGGCAGCCCTGGGCGGTGCACCCCTGGACCGCCTCCCCTGAGAACGGCCCGCAGCACCCGCTCGACGAGTGGCACCCGGTCGGCGTCGCCGACGACGTGCAGGCCGAGTATGACTGCATGCTCGCCCCCGTACTCGGCCGGCTCCACGCGGGTGCCAGGCAGCGGGCGATTGGTGCCCCTACGGTACGAGCCGGCCGATCACTTCGGTCTTGATCCGTTGGGCCTGCGCCCCGACGGGGTGGCCGGCCGCGGCGTCGCCCGGTCGACGGCCGCCGGCCCGGGCAGGGCACGCGCAGTGCGTAGCCGCTCCCACGGGCTCCTCCGAGCGCTGGTCGGGGCACGGTTGGTGCCGCCGCGGTTGATGCTGAAGCCGCCGTTGTTTCAGGGGCTGTAGCCACCAGCCGGTGTCGGAACCCACGACTGGGCCGTTGCGTCGCACGAGTCGGCCAGCCGTGCCGGCGGGACGACCCCGGGAAAGCGCGAGCGTGGCCGGCTCGGCGCACGCCGGGGTTCCCGGGACGACCGGCCCCGAGTGCGCTCTGCCGTCAGCGGTGGGTCGACCGGCTCGACGTCTGGTCCCGGCGCGTGACGAGGAGGTGCCGGACGGCGTGGTGCGCGTCGTTGAGGGGGTGCCGGTCACGGCGGACGCGGGCGAGCAGGACGGCACCCTCCAGGAGGGCGAGGGCCTGGCCGGACGCGGTCGCGGCCTCGTCCTGTTCGAAGCCGTCGGCCGTCAGGCGTTCGGTGAGGACGGCCTGCCAGCTCGCGTAGACCTCGGCGCAGACGCTGCGCAGGGCCTCGTTGGTGCCGGCCACTTCCAGGCCGACGGTCGCGATCGGGCAGCCCTTGGTGTAGTCGGAGTCCTCCAGACGGGCCGTGAAGGCCTCGGTGAGCTGTCCGACGATCGTGGTGGCGTCCGCGCCCTTGCGGGCCAGGGCCTTGAGGAGTTCCTCGATCTCCTGGCCGGCCTGGCGGAGGGCGGCGGCGACCAACTGGTCCTTGCCTTCGGGGAAGTGGAAGTAGAGCGAGCCGCGTGGTGCGCCGCTCTCCGCCACGATCTGGTTCAGGCCAGTGCCGAAGTAGCCCTGCGCCTCGATCAGACTGCGCGTTCCGGCGATCAGCCGGGCGCGGGTCTCCTCACCCTTGACTCCCATGCGGAAACAGTAGACCGGTCTGCATATTCCTGTCGACAGTCGCACAGTCTCCCAGCCGCCCTGCCTCCCAGCAGGAGCGTCGCCCGCCCCTCAGCCCCCTCGGCCCCTCTGTTTCCGGCGCCCGCGCAACCGTGCTCGGGCTGCGCCGTCGGTGGTCAGGACGTCTGCTTGGCCGCCCGCCACTCCGGGGCCAGCACCGACCAGACCTCTTCGTCGTGCCGAGTGCCCCGGTACAGGTAGCTCTCGCGCATGACGGCTTCCTTCGTCATCCCGAGCCGGCGGGCGACGGCGATGCTCGGCTCGTTCCCGGCCGAGACCCACCACTCCACGCGGTGGATGCCGCGCTCCTCGACGGCCCAGTCGATGATCGCGCGGACGGCCCGGGTCACCAGGCCCCGGCCCACCGCCGCGGGCTCCAACCAGCAGCCCGCCTCGGCGATGCCCGAGCCGGTCTCGAAGCGCCGGAACAGCACCGCGCCGACCAGCAGACCCTCGGCCGTCCGGATCCCGAAGAGTCGCCCGCTGTCGGCCGCGGTCCGGTCCGCGTAGGTCTGGAGGAGCGTGCGGCTCGACTCCAGGTCCGTGACGACGTCGGGCAGGCCGTTGAACCGCCCGATGAACTCCCGCCCCCGGTCCACATGGGCGAGGAACTCCTCGGCCTGCCACGGCTCCAGCGGGCACAGTGTGCTGCCGTCCTCGCTCAGGGGTATCGCGAACATGGTCACCTTCCGGGTCGGGGACGGCGCACGCCGCCGAGTGATCCTCTCACGGCGGCCGACGGGGCCAACGGGGCCGACGGGGCGGGCGGGGGCGGGCCGGCGGGCGTTTCACACCTGCCCGTTACTGCTCCGGCGCGAAGGGCCCGAAGGCGGGCCGCTCCGTGGGCCGGTAGGTGTGGACGGCGATTCTGCCACTCGACGTGAGGGAGCCGGTCAGCTCGAACGAGGTCGGCAACCCGCCCGCCGGGAAGAGGCGTTGGCCCCGGCCCAGGACCACCGGGTACACGAGCAGGTGGCACTCGTCGATCAGGTCGTGGTCCGTCAGCGACCGCGTCAGTGCGCCACCGCCGTGGATCTGCGGCTCGCCGTCGGGCATGTCAGGCAGCCACTCCCGGAGGGCGCGACCTCGCCCAGGGTGTCGCCGGCCGGCACCTGGGTGAGCGCCCAGTGCGGGTCGGTCAGCGTGTTCGAGGCGACGTACTTGGGCAGGGCGGTGAGCCGGGTGGCGGTGGGGTCGGCCGGGTCGGTCACCTTCGGCCAGTGGTTCGCGAGAGCTCGTCCGCCCGCCGGCCCAGCAGGAACGCCCCGGCCCGGCCGAGGACGCCGATCGTGAAGCGGTCCGTGTCGTCGTCGGCGAACGGCCCGGCAGGACGCGGGCAGCGGCTTCCCCTACGGCGGCCGGTTGGTGCGCCCGCCTCCCTTCGCCCGAGCCCCGAGCCCCGAGGTCCCGAGCCCCGCGACCCTCGCCCGCCACCGGGCCCCGGACATGGCTGTGGGCCCGCCGTAAATGGCGGGCCCACAGTCGTGAAGGTCACGCGACCAGGATGACGCGAGAGGCTGATGAACGAGGCACTACCCGCGAACCATCACCCGCGAACCATCACCCGCGCAGGGTCACGTCTGCAGGGTCACGTGGGCGGGACGGATCAGGCGACGGAGACGGCGCTCCACGCGGCCGCGACCGCCTTGTACTCGGTGCTGTTGAGACCGTAGAGGTCCTTCGCGGCGTTCAGGGACGCGACGCGCGCGCCCTTGTAGTCCGTGGTGGACGTCATGTAGACGGTCAGCGCGCGGTACCAGATCTTGGCGACCTTCTGGTTGCCGATGCCGGTCACCGTCGAGCCGTTGCAGGTGGGGCTGTTGTAGGTGAAGCCGTTGACGGTCTTGGTGCCGCTGCCCTCACTGGCCAGGTAGAACCAGTGGTTGCCGACGCCCGAGGAGTTGTGCACGTCGAGCTGGCCGACCTTGCGGCTCCAGCAGTCGGCGGACCGGCCGTCCAGGGAGGGCTTGTCCATCCGGCGCAGCCACGGCGGGGTGGACTGGTCGCTGAACAGGTAGTCGGGGGTGTCCACCGAGTTGTTGGCGTACCACTCCACCATCGTCCCGAAGATGTCGCTGGTGGACTCGTTGAGGCCGCCGGACTCGCCGCTGTAGCGCAGGTTGGCGGTGGCGCTGGTGACGCCGTGGGTCATCTCGTGGCCCATGGTGTCGAGGTCGACCTGCTCCGGGTCGGTGGTGCCGTCGCCGTCGCCGGTCATCATGCAGAAGCAGCTGTCGGACCACTGGGCGTTGTCCCAGTTGGTGCCGACGTGGACGAAGACGGTGGCGCCCTTGCCGTCGTTCTTGATGCCGTTACGGCCGAAGGTGTTCTTGTAGTAGTCGTACGTCCAGGCGGTGTTGGCGTGGGCGTCGACGGCGGCGGTGGCGCGGTCGCCGGAGAACTTCTTGCCGTCACCCCACACGTTGTCCGCGTCGGTGAAGAGCGTCCCGGAGCTCGCGTTGAGCGAGTTGGACGAGACGTTGTGGGCGTCCTTGGTGATGGTCCCGCGCAGCGGGTCGATCAGCGCGTAGCCGCCGTTCTGCGGGGTGGTGTCGATGGTGATGTCACCGGTGTACTCGGAGTGGCCGGTACCGCTGGCCTGGTGCTCGGAGTCGTAGGACTCGATCTGCTCGCCGGTGGTGGCGTCGGTGACGACGACCTTGCCGGCCGGCTGGCCGTGCTCGCCGACGCCGGCGACGGTGGTCTTCCAGGCGAGCCGGGGCGTGCCGTCGGCGGCCCAGACGACCAGCTCGGGCGAGCTGGTGGCGGCATCGATGGTCGGCGCGGCCTGGAGCGCCTGGCTCGCGCTCGCCTGCGCCGGGACCTTCGGGACGGTGGACTTCACGGTGGCGTCGTGGGCCGCCGCGCGGGAGGAGTCCTTGAGCCGGCCGCGTGCGTCCTGGTGGACCACCAGGTCGCCGCCGACGACGGGCAGTCCGCGGTAGGTGCGGTCGAAGCGGACGTGCTGGGTGCCGTCGGCGTCGATGATGACGTCCTTGACCTGGAGGTCCTGGCCGTCACCGAAGCCGAAGACACCGGCGTTGTGGGCGACGTTGGCCTTGGCCTGGGCGATCGCCGCGTCACGGCCGGCGGGGGCGGCGGACGCCGTACCGGCCTGGAAGGTGGCGGCGACGAGGGCGGCGGTGGCCGCTATGGCTCCGGCCGCGAGGTGGCGGCGGCGGTGAGAGGAGGTGGGGCTCACTCTGACTCCAGTCGGGGTAGCTGCAGGGAAGGAGCTGCGGACGCGGCCGCGAGCTCTGAGATTGACGGTGCGCTGCCAATCTCGGCTAGACATTGAGTCAGATCTTGACCAAGTTGTGTCCTGTACTGATCAAATTTGATCGAATGCGAACACCTTTCTGGGAGCAGCTCCATGACGACCCGCTACACCTGGCGCGACGCCTTCACCGACGACGAACTCGACGCCCTGCACGCCGAAGGCTTCGGTCACCCCCGCCGGTCGGTCGGCTGGCGCGCCCGGGTGGAGCGGCACAGCCTCGGCTGGGTCTGCGCCCGCCCGTTGGCCGCCGACCCGCTGACGGCCACTTCCCTGACCGATGGCCGGACGGCTTTCGCTCCGTCGACCGGCACCGCGCCGACCGGCACCGCGTCAACCGGCACTGCGCCGGCCGTCGCCCCGCTGACCGGTTTCGTCAACGTTGCCTGGGACGGCGGCGCCCATGCCTTCCTGCTCGACACCGTCGTCGCCACCGCCGCCCGCCACACCGGGGTCGGCACAGGCCTGGTCGCCGTCGCCGCCGACGGCGCCCGCGCGGCCGGCTGCGAATGGCTGCACGTCGACTTCGAGCCCCACCTGCGCGCCTTCTACCTGGACGCCTGCGGCTTCCGCAGCACCGACGCCGGCCTCCTCCGGCTCCGAATGTGACGGACCCGGCCGACCCCGGGGCCGCGAAACCGTAGGCTCGCCGGATGGACGGATGGGTGGGGGCCTGGACGGGTGGGCGGCGGGCCGTGCACCTGGGCAACGTGGCCGACTTCAACGAGCAGTTCTTCGCGGCGGGGATGGACGGCGCGCAGCGGGCACGACGGTTGCGGCAGGCGCACCACTACGCGGGCATGGCCACCTGCTACAGCCCCGAGCCGGCGCTGGTGGTGCTGCCCGGCGAGGTCGAGCGGGACTGGATCGACTGGCTGGCAAGGGAGTTGGACTGGGGGCCGGTCGAGCTGTACAGCGGGGTCGCGCCGGGGGAGACGCTCGCCCGGGCGCTGGCCGCCCGGCCGGCGCTGGCGGCGCGGATCGCCGGAGGTCCCGAACCGGTGCTGGCATGGGGGCGGACGCCCGCGCAGGGGGAGGGGCCCGAGGGGGAGGGGCCCGAACTCGCGGCGGTGCGGCGGTACGAGTCCAAGGCGGCCTCGCACCGGCTCTTCGCCGGGCTGGCCCCGGACCACCCGGGGATCGTCGTGCCACGGCAGGAGCAGCCGGACTCGCCCCGCCGGACCGCCCGCCGACTCACCGCCCGGGCGGGCCGTGGCCAGACCACGGTGGTCAAGAGCCCGCACGGCGTCGGCGGTTACGGCACCGTCGTGGTGACCCCGCAGCAGCTGTTCGCGGCCGGCGGCGCGCGGGCCCTGCTGCGCCGCCTGGCCCGGGAGGAGGTGCTGCCGCCCGGCGGAGGGCTGCTACTGGAGGAGTACATCGACGGCGGCCGGGCGGACCGTCTGCGCGACCTCACCTTCGACGCGGTGATCGGCGAGGACGGGACCGTCCACCCGGTCGGCGTCGGCGCGATGGCGGTGGACGGCACCCGGTACCAGGGGGTGACGGTCGGCCCGGGCGTGGTGCCGCCGAGTGCGGCGGCGACCGCCCGCAGGTTCGGACGCGCGGTCGGCGAGCGCCTCGCGGCGGAGGGTCACCGCGGCTGGTACGACGTCGACTTCGTCACCGACCGGGAGCGGAGGCTCGCGCCCACCGAGACCAACCTGCGGCTGACCGGGCCCGCGATCGCCTTCGTGCTGCAGGCTCGGCTGGACCAGGTCCGCGGTCCGGGGCACGTGGTCCGCACCCTGGACGCGATGCCGCTCGGCGCCCGGCTCTCCCAGCAGGCGCTCCACGACCACCTGGACCGGTTGCGCCCGCGCTGCGCCGCGCTCGGCGTCACCCTGCTGCCGCTGGTGGTGACGGCCGGATACGACCCGGAACCGGCCGTCGGCCTGGCGCTCGCCGCGCGCGGTGACGCACCGGACGCCTGGGCGTCCGGTGCGGTCGAGGCGTTGGACGCGGCCGAGGCCCTGGTCGGGGCGGCCAACCAGGCGCTGGGCCGGATGTTCGAGGCCCTGCGCTGAGCCCGCGGCGCCTCGCCGCGGGCCCGCCCGTCGGCTTGCGTCGCCGCGGGCCCGGCCGCCGGCTCGCCGCGCCGCGAGCCCTCTCGCCGCCTCGCCTCCTGACGCCCCGCGGACCAGCACCTCCGCCCGGCGGGCCGTCACCTCTGCCCGGCGGGCCGTCACCTCCGCTCGGCCGGCGACCTCCAGGCCAGGAAGCGCACCACGATCGCGGCGGCGACCATCAGCGCGATGTTGAACGCGTATACCAGGACCGCCTGCCGGGGCCAGTCCGTCGGCGAGCTGGTCCGGTAGAGGTTGTCCTGGGGCCACCAGGCGGCGAGCAGCCAGAAGACCGACACCGTGGTGGCGATGGAGAGCCCGACCGGCCGGTTGAACCTGGCGATGACCGCGGGGCCGGCCATGAGAAAGGCCACGCCCAGGCCGAAGGAGAGGTACTCGAAGACGTACAGGATGCGGAACCAGCCGGAATAGGGGTCGGGTACCGCCGAGACGTCGGTGGATCCCGGCCAGAGGGTGTCGGTGAGCAGCCAGGCGACGAAGGCGAAGGGCAGGGCGAGCGCGATCCAGCCGCAGCCGAGCTTGGCCGCCGGGTCGTCGCTCGGCCGCCGGCCCCCCGCCTTGCCGCCGCCCCCGCCCCCGCCACCCTTTCCGCCCCTGCCGCCCTTACCGCCCCTCGGGGCCCCCGGCCCGTTGGACGCGAAGTAGTCGCGCGGGGCCGGCAGCGGCAGGGCGGCGCGGTCCGGCTTGCCGGCCCGGGTGCGGGGGAGCGCGGGCAGCGGCACCACGGCGGCCGGCGCGGCCCCGGCCGGCAGCCGCTCGGACAGGTGGGCGGAGAGCGACCAGGCGTCGACCTCGTCGGCGTTCGGCGCCGCCACCGCGTAACCGACCAGGACGCGCCGCCCCGGCTCCGGCTCGACCTCGGCGACGGCGGCCTCCCGCACCGCCGGGTGAGCGCGCAGCACGCCCTCGGCGTGAGCGGCCCTGGTGACCCGCTCGACCACGTCGGCGGCCTGCACGGAGTCGGTGGGTCCGACCACGCCCTCGGCCCGGGCGGTGAACTCCAGGACGTCGTCCTCGCGGACCCGCCCGAGGTCTCCGGTGAGCAGGACGCGGCCGTCGGGGTCGAACACCGCCCGGACGAAGCGCCGGGCCGTCTCCTCGGGGCGGTTCAGGTAGCCGCGGCCCAGGCCCGGGCCGGCGACGGCGATCTCGCCGACCTCCCCGTGCGGCAGCGGGGTGCCGTCCGGGCCGAGCACGTAGACGCGGGTGCCGGGGAAGGGCGTGCCGACCAGCGAGACGCGTTCGCTGAGTTCGCCGCCCGCCGAGCCGGCGGCGTCGAACCAGGTGCTGTCCACGGACGCCTCGGCGAGCCCGTACACGTTGAGCACCCGCGTGCCACCGCCCCCGGCCCCGTCCTCCGTGCCGTCCGCGGCCCCGTCCACCGGGCCGTGCTTGAGCAGGCCCGCGGTGCCGCCCCCGCCGCCCGCACCACCCTCGCCGCCCCTGCCGCCGGCGCCACCCGCAGCACTCCCGCTGCCGGCGCCACCCACAACACGCCCGCCGCCGGCTCTGCCGAGCAGCTGCTGGAGGCTCAGCTGCTCGTCCAGGTACCACTTCTCCGCGCCCACGGTCAGCAGCCGTACACCCGGCAGCGAGCCGCCGGTGGCCGCCAGGTGGTCGCGCAGGCGGCGCGCGGTGCGGACGTTCAGCTCCAGGACGGTGATCCGCTCGGCGGCCACCAGCGCCGGGAGGTCGGCGATGTCGGCGGTGCGGTCCAGGGTGAGGTTGCGCGGTGCGACCACCAGGGTGGCGCCGGTGCACAGCGCGCGGACCCAGTCGGCGGTGAAGACGTCGAACTCCAGGCTCGCCGTCTGCAGGATCCGGTCGGCGGGGGAGAGCCCGTACACCTCGTGCCAGCCCCGGTGGGCGGCCAGCAGGTTGCGGTGTTCGATCAGCGCGCCCCGGGGCAGTCCGGTGGAGCCGGAGGTGAAGAAGACGCAGGCGAGGTCCTCCGGCCCGGTGGACGCCTCGGGCGGTCCGGCGGGCAGTGCCGCCACCGTCTCCGCCGCCGAGTCCACGCAGACCACCGTCCGCCCGCTGGCGTCGGTCAGCCGCACCCGGTGGGCCTCCTCGGTCACCACCAGCGCCGGATCGGCGTCCGCCAGCACGTGGCGCAGCAGCGGGTCGGGCGCGCCCGGTTCCAGCGGTACGTACGCGCCACCCGCCTTCAGCACCGCGAGCAGCGCGACGAACACCTCGGTGCCCCGGCCCAGTGCCACGGCCGCCCGGCCGCCCGGGGCCAGCCCCTGTGCCGCGAGGTACCGGGCCAACCGGTCCGCCCGCGCGTCCAGCTCACCGTACGTCAGCTCCCGGGGGCCGCACCGGACGGCGATCGCGCCCGGCGAGTGCCGGGCCTGCTCCTCGAACCGTCCGTGCAGCGTCCCGGCCCGCCCCACCGGCTCCGCGTCCCACCCCATCCTGTCAGCCCCCTTCGCATCGTGCTTCCCTCCGATCCTGCCGCCAACTGCCTTCCGGCGACAGGGGCGTGCGAACGACCGCCTCGCGCGCGCCCCCTCGCAAGGGCCGTCCGCCCCCGCCGTCCCGGTCACTCGCCGCCCGTCCGTGCCGTCCGCCCCGCCCGTCCGTGCCGTCCGCCCCGCCCGTCCGTGCCGTCCGCCCCGCCCGTCCCGGCCATTCCCTGCGCGCCCGCCGCGCCCGCCCCGGCCACTTCCGGCCCGCCCAGCCCGTCCGCCCTGCCCGTCCGCCCCTCGGACGTCACGGGCCGCCATCGCGGCGATGGTTGTACTCTGCACGCGGACGGTCGGTGCCTGCCCGCCCGGCGCGGCGCCGCACCCGCACCCCTGCCCGGCGCCGACCCCCGGAGGACCGCCCGCTATGAGTACGTCCGCCATGAGTACGTCCGACCCGCTGCCCACCGGCCCGCTGCTGCGCACCCGGGACGTCGACGTCGTCCGCGACGGCCGCCACCTGCTGCGCGGGATCACCCTGGCCATCGAGCCCGGTCAGCACTGGGCGCTGCTCGGCCCCAACGGCGCGGGCAAGTCCACCCTGCTCGGCCTGCTCGGTGCGGTCTCCCACCCCACCCGCGGCGAGGTGGACGTGCTCGGCCGCCGGCTCGGCCGGGTCGACATCCGCGAACTGCGTGCCCACCTGGGCCACGTGAACCCGCGTCACCCGCTGCGCTCGCCGCTGACCGTCTGCGAGGTCGTGCTCACCGGCACCGGCAACACCATCGAGCCGGACCTCAACCGCAAGCCCGCCCCCGAGGAGCTCGACCGGGCCGAGCAGCTGATCGCGACCCTCGGCATGACCGCGATGGCCGAGTCCCCCTGGACCACGCTCTCCCAGGGCGAGCGCGGCCGCGCCCTGATCGCCCGCGCGCTGATGCCCAGCCCCCGTCTGCTGCTGCTCGACGAGCCCGCCACCGGACTCGACCTCACCGCCCGCGAGCTGCTGCTGGACAGCCTGGACCTGCTGCGCCACCAGCATCCGGAGCTGGCCAGCGTGCTGGTGACGCACCACCTGGAGGAGCTGCCGGAGAGCACCACCCACGCGCTGCTGCTCCGCGAGGGCGAGTGCCTCGCGGCCGGGCCGGTGGACGAGGTGATGACCACCGAGCTGATCAGCGCCTGCTTCGGCCACCCCATCCGGATCACCCGTCACGAGGGCCGTTGGACCGCCCGCGCCGCCACCCGCCGTACGCCGGAGCGCTGACGCCGCGCAAGGTGCGAGCCGCACGAGGTGCGAACCGTACGAGAGCGAACCGCACGAGGTGCGGACCACGTGGACCACGCGAACCGCGCGAACCGCGAGGGGTGGGAGAGGCGGGAGGAACGCCAGGAGCAGGGGGAACAGGGGAAGCGGGCGAGGTCAACCCCGCCGTTCGGCGGGTGGTGGCCGGAATTCGTCGGTGGGCTGACGACATGCCGCCGCCAAGGGCCGTCCCCACCTGCGAGGACGGCGAACGGGGGGCGGTGTAGACGGCAAAAACAGATATCTCTAAGGTATGCCTTAGCTAAGTGGGTGGGGGCTCCGGGTGGCTCCGGTTCCCGCATCCACACTCAGCCCTGCCCTGGTTCACCCTGCCCTCCCGCTGGAGCCTTCATGTCCGCCCGTCGTTCCACCGCAGCCACGCTGCTCACCCTCGCTGTGGCAACCGCCGCTCTGGCCGGCTGCTCGCAGAAGAAGGACGACAAGGCGTCCGCCGACGCCGTGAAGGTGAACGCCACCGACACGGCCTGCGAGCTCTCCAAGACCAGCTTCCCGGCCGGCCACGTCGTGATCGACATCGCCAACAAGGGCTCGAAGACCACCGAGGTCTACGTCTACGGCGACGGCGACAAGATCATCACCGAGCGCGAGAACATCGGCCCCGGCACCAAGGCCACGATCAACGCCGAGATCAAGGCCGGCTCGTACGAGGTCGCCTGCAAGCCCGGCATGGTCGGCGACGGCATCCGCCAGAAGATCACCGTCACCGGTGACGCCTCCGCCCAGGCCGCCCCGGCCGACCCGCGCCTGACCGCCGCCGTCGACGCCTACCGCAAGTACGCGCAGGAGCAGGCCGACGCCACCATCCCGGCCGTCGAGGCCTTCGCCGCCGCGATCAAGGCCGGCGACGTGGAGAAGGCCAAGCCGCTGTACGCTCCGTCGCGCGCCGGCTGGGAGCGCACCGAGCCGGTCGCCGAGAGCTTCGGTGACGTCGACCCGAAGACCGACACCCGCGAGGACAAGCTGGAGGCCGGTCAGGAGTGGACCGGCTGGCACAAGCTGGAGAAGTCGCTCTGGGCCGAGAACAAGATCGACGACGCCGACAAGAAGCTCGCCGACCAGCTGGTCGCCGACCTGAAGGACTGGCAGAAGAAGATCCCCGAGGCGGAGATCACCGCGACCAGCATGGCCAACGGTGCCAAGGAGCTGCTGGACGAGGTCGCCACCAACAAGATCACCGGCGAGGAGGACCGTTACAGCCACACGGACCTCGCCGACTTCCAGGCCAACGTCGAGGGCGCGCAGAAGGCCTACGAGCTGCTGAAGCCGGTCGCCTCGGAGAAGGACGCCGAGCTGGCCAAGACCCTGGACTCGGAGTTCGCCGCGATCCAGGCGCTGCTCGCCAAGTACAAGCAGGCCGACGGTACCTTCACCTCGTACGACAAGGTGGCCGAGGCCGAGCGCAAGACCTTCTCCGACGCGGTGAACTCGCTGGGTGAGCCGCTGTCGAAGCTGGGTGCCGCGGTGGTCGTCAAGTAGTACCCGCCCGGCCCGGCCCCGACCGGGGCCGGCCCGGCAGAGCACCACACCTCCACCACACCGCCGTGGCGGCCCGATCGGCCGCCACGGCATCCGTGAGTTCAGTACAGAGAAGGGCCCGCCCGCCGATGGACGCCGAGAACGAGCAGCAGACCGGAACTCCGGCCGCCTCCGACGCCGCTGCCACCCCCACCGCCTCCGAGGCCGCCGCCACCGCCCGTGCGACCGCCGCCGGCCAGGACGGTGCCGCCCGCGGCCCGGTCAGCCGCCGTGCCGTGATCGGCTGGGCGGGCGCCGGGGTCGCCCTCGGCGCGGCCGGCGTCGGCTCGGTCGCCGCCGCCACCCGGCAGGACGACCCGGCCCCGGCGGCCGCCGCCGCCACCGCCGGGGACATCCCGTTCTTCGGCGACCACCAGTCCGGCATCTCCACCCCGGTCCAGGACCGGCTGCACTTCGCCGCCTTCGACGTCTCGGCCACGGCCACGCGCGAGTCGCTGGTGAAGATGCTGAAGGAGTGGACCAAGGCCGCCGCCGCGATGACCGGCGGGCGCGAGGTCGGCAGCGGCGCCGCCAGCGGCCTTCCGCAGGCTCCGCCGGACGACACCGGCGAGGCGATGGGCCTGCCCGCCTGCCGGCTCACCCTCACCATCGGCTTCGGCCCGTCCCTGTTCGAGAAGGACGGCGTGGACCGCTTCGGCCTCAAGGCCAAGCGCCCCGAGGCCCTGATCGACCTGCCGAACTTCAAGGGCGACAAGCTCGACCCGCAGCGCAGCGGCGGCGACATCTGCATCCAGGCCTGTGCGGACGACCCGCAGGTCGCCGTGCACGCGATCCGCAACCTGGCCCGGATCGGCATGGGCACGGTCAACATCCGCTGGTCGCAGCTGGGCTTCGGCAAGACCTCCTCCACCACCCCGGACGCGCAGACCCCGCGCAACATGATGGGTTTCAAGGACGGCACCCACAACATCGCCGGCACCGACACGGCCAAGCTCGCCGAGCACGTCTGGGTCGGCCCCGGCGAGGGCCCGGACTGGATGACCGGCGGCTCCTACCTGGTCGCCCGTCGCATCCGGATGCACATCGAGACCTGGGACCGTACCTCGCTCAAGGAGCAGGAGGACGTCTTCGGCCGCACCAAGGGCGAGGGCGCCCCGTACGGGAAGCCGAAGGAGCACGACGCGCCGGACCTCAAGGCGATGCCCGAGGACTCGCACGTGCGCCTCGCCCACCCGGACAGCAACGACGGCCTGATGATCCTGCGCCGCGGTTTCTCCTTCACCGACGGGACGGACGGCCTCGGCCGCCTGGACGCCGGCCTCTTCTTCCTCGCCTACCAGCGCGACAGCCGCAAGGCGTTCGTCCCGCTCCAGCAGCGCCTCGCCTCCAGCGACAAGCTCAACGAGTACATCCAGCACGTCGGCTCCGCCCACTTCGCCTGCCCGGCGGGCGTCCGCAAGCCCGGCGAGTGGTGGGGCCAAGCCCTCTTCGGCTGATCCCCGTCCCGTTCGAACCCCGAGGAGAGTGCCGTGTTCGGCAACTACCTGATCGGCCTGCGCGAGGGCCTCGAAGCCAGCCTCGTCGTCTGCATCCTGATCGCCTATCTGGTCAAGACCGACCGCAAGGACAAGCTCGCGCCGGTCTGGGGCGGCATCACGGCGGCCGTCGTGCTGAGCATGGCGTTCGGCGCGGTCCTCCAGTTCGGCTCGTCGCAGCTGACCTTCGAGGCGCAGGAGGCGCTCGGCGGCACGCTGTCGATCCTCTCGGTCGGCCTGGTCACCTGGATGGTGTTCTGGATGCGCCGCACCGCCCGTCACCTGAAGACCGAGTTGCACGGCAAGCTCGACGCGGCGCTCGCCATGGGCACCGTCGCGCTCGTGGTCACCTCCTTCCTGGCCGTCGGCCGCGAGGGGCTGGAGACGGCGCTGTTCATCTGGTCGGCGGTGCAGGCCACCAACGACGGCTACAACCCGGTCATCGGTGCGGCGCTGGGCCTGCTCACCTCGGTGGTGCTCGGCTGGCTCTTCTACCGCGGCGCGCTGAAGATCAACCTGGCCAAGTTCTTCACCTGGACCGGCGCCATGCTCGTCGTCGTCGCCGCCGGTGTGCTGGCGTACGGCGTGCACGACCTGCAGGAGGCCGGCTGGCTCGGCGGCCTGCACGACCTGGCCTTCGACGTCAGCAGCACCATCCCGAAGGACAGCTGGTACGGGACCCTGCTGAAGGGCGTGTTCAACTTCCAGCCGGACCCGACCGTGCTCCAGCTGGCCGTCTGGGCGGCGTACCTGCTCCCGACGCTGGCCTTCTTCTTCGGCGTCTTCGGTGGCCGGCCGGCCAAGCCGGTCGCACCGAAGACCGGCTCCGCGAAGTCGGCCGTCTGAGGCACCGCCCCACCGCTCGTCCCACCGCCCCACCGCTCGTCCCACCGCCCCGCCCGGCCACCGCCCGGCGGGGCGGTGTCGTTCCGGTGTCGTTCCGGTGGAGCGGCGCCGCCGCAGGTGCCGGCCCGGGTGTCCTCTCGGGCGCCGTCCCGGGTGTCTGCTCAGTGGAAGAAGCCGTACGGGCTGAACAGGAAGGCGACGAAGCCGATCACGCCGATCGCCGTCACCACCCACCACCCGGGCGCGTGCTCCTGCCGGAAGTACTCCGCGTCGTGCGACTCGGCGAGGTGCCGCTCGGCCTTGTCCCGGGCTCCGATCGCCGACCACCTGCTGTAGCCGCAGGTGTCGCAGACCACCCGTTCCTGGTTGTGCCGGCGCGAGACGACCCTCACGACGTGCTGGTGCCCGTCCGGGCCCTCGCCCGTGATCCTGATCCGATCCATCGATCCCCCTGTCGATCCCCCTGCCGGTCCCCGGGCGTCGCCCGGCCGGGCCATCCTCGCACGCACCACCGACGGTCCGGCCGGGAAAGGGCCCCGGCCCCGGGACGGCGGCAGGGCCCGGCCCCGGCCGTCGTCAGCCGGCGGGCAGCGGGACGGTGATCACGGGGGAGAGGGAGTGGTGGAGCAGGCCGTGGGCCACGGACCCGAGGTGCCTGCCGGTGAACCCGCCGTCCCCGTGGCGACCGACCACGACCGCGAGCGCCCGGTCGGCGGCGGCGGAGAGTGTTTCGACGGGGTGCCCGACGAGGACCTCGTGGACGAGCGGCACGTCCGGGAAGTCCGCGGACAGGCCGCCGGTGCTCTCCCGGAGGGACCGGCCGAGCTCCGCCAGGACGGACTTCTCGTCGACGGGCACCAGCAGCGGCGCCTTCCAGACCTGGACGACGTGCAGGGACGCCCCGTGGCGGGCGGCGAGGTCGGCGGCGAAGCCGATGGCGTGGCCGGCGTCGGGGCTGCCGTCGGAGCCGACGACGACCCGGCGTTCCGGCCCGGGCGGCGGGGCCCCCGTCACGCGGACCACGACGACCGGGCAGTGACTCCGGGCGGACACCGGCACCGCCACGGAGTAGGTGCTCAGCATCTCGTCCCACCGCTTCAGCCCGCGCGAGCCGACCACGACGAGCTCCGCGTCCTCCGACTCCCGGCACAGCGCCGGGGCGGGGTGCTCGCCCACCAGCCGGACGCTCAGCTCCAGGCCGGGGTGGTGGTCGCGGACCAGCGCCGACGCCTCGTCGAGCGCCTCCTCGCCCTGCCGACGCAGGGCCTTGTGGCGGTCGGACTCCTCGAACCCGCGGAGGTCGACCTCCATGGGGAGCGAGGCGTGGACCATCCGCAGCGGCGCCCCGCGCTGCGCGGCCTCCTGCGCGGCCCAGAGGACGGCGGGGGAGTGGGGGGCCGAGGCGTCGATGCCCAGCACGATCGGGCGACGCCGGCTGCTCGATGCCATGTGGTCCTCCCAACAGGGCCGCCCGGCCCGTCAGTACGCCAACCCAGTGTAGGTCCGGGGGCTCTGCCGGGCCGCCGGGCCACCTCCGCAGCGGGACGCAGCCGCGGCCGTGCCGGGCTGTGCCGGGCTGTGCCGGGCCGCGCCGGGGCCGGACGGGTCACCCGGATGCGGGCATGACGGGCACGAGCCGCCCGTCACCGCCATGGTGGGGACGGACGCCACCGAACGGTGCCGCCGTCGGGCGGCCCGTCCCCGGGGCGGTCCCGGGGCCGGCCCGCAGCACCGCGGCGGGCCCGCAACCCGGCCCGCAGCACCGCCGGTGACCCCTGAAGACCGTCGCGACCTCCGGAAAGGGCGGGTCATGACCGCAGCGGACCAGCCGGCCAGGCCGACGGGAGCGCAGCGGCGGGTGCTCGCGCCGCTCGCGCTGGCACAGTTCATCTGCAGCTTCGCGGGCTCGAACATGAACGTGATGATCAACGACATCAGCCAGGACCTGGACACCACCGTTCAGGGCGTGCAGGTGGCGATCACTGTGTTCCTGCTGGTCATGGCCGCCCTGATGATTCCGGGCGGCAAGCTGACCGACCGCTGGGGGCGCAAGCGCTGCTTCATGCTCGGACTGGTGATCTACGGGATCGGTGCGGTGCTGAGCGCCGTCTCGCCGGGGCTCGGGGTGCTGATCCTGGGCAACTCGATCTTCGAGGGCGTCGGCACGGCGCTGCTTATCCCGCCCGTCTACATCCTCACCACGCTGCTCTTCGAGGACCTGACCGCCCGGGCGCGGGCGTTCGGGACCATCATGGCCCTGGGCGGGGTCGGCGCCGCGGCGGGGCCGTTGATCGGCGGGCTGATCACCTCGGTGCTCAGCTGGCGGGCGGCGTTCGTCTTCCAGGCCCTGGTGATCGCGGTGATCGTCCTGCTCAGCCGCTCGCTCGTGGACCCGCTGCCGCCCGACCCCGCCCGGCCGTTCGACCTGGGCGGAGCGGTGCTGTCGGCGGTCGGCCTGGTGCTGGTCGTCACGGGCATCCTCGCCGCCGACAACAACCTCTGGTTGACGGTCGGCCTGGTCGTCGGTGGCGCACTGGTGCTGGCCTGGTTCGTGCACCGGATCCGTGCGGAGGAGCGGGCCGGGCGGGAACCGCTGCTCTCCACCAGCCTGTTCCGCAGCCGGGTCTCCAACCTCGGCCTGGTCACCCAGAACGCCCAGTGGCTGGTGCTCATGGGGACGTCGTTCACCGTGGCGACGTACCTCCAGGTGGTCCGCGGCTACGACGCCGTCCAGACCGGTGTGATCTTCACGGCGGCCACGCTCGGCCTGCTCGTCTCCTCGCTGGCCGCGGAACGCCTCGCGCGGCGGTTCCCGCAGCGGACCCTCATCATGGCGGGCTTCGTCCTGACCGTCGTCGGCGTCGGCGTGCTGATCGCCTTGGTCGCCGGCACCCCGGGGGCGTGGGCCTTCGCCCCCGGACTGCTGCTGATCGGCCTCGGCCTCGGGGTCATGCTCACCCCGTCGGTCAACGTCGTGCAGTCCGCGTTCCCCGAGGAACGGCAGGGGGAGATCTCCGGGCTGTCCCGCAGCATCTCCAACCTCGGTTCGTCCTTCGGCACGGCGGTCGCCGGGACGATCCTGGTCGCCGGGCTCTCCAGCCACGCCTACGCCGCCGCGATGGCCGTGCTGGCGGGAGCGGCCGTGGTGGGCCTCGCGTCGGCGGCCCTGCTGCCGCGCTCCCCGGCGCCGGGGGCGGGGGACGCGGCAGGGCCCGGTCCGGGAGCCGGGAGCGCGGCCGCCGCGCGCAGGCCGGGGTGACCGCGACCGGTCACCGTTGCGCGCCGTCGAGCTGCTCGTCGTGCGGGGTCGAGCCGCTCGTCGAGGGCGAGGGCCGACGCCACCGGCGTGAGGTGGGTGAACGCCTCGGGGAAGTCGCCGAGTTGACCGCCCGACGGGCCGATCCCCTCGGCGGGCGGGCCGGCGTGGTTCGCGGAGCTGAGCGTCCTGTCGAAGGCGTGGTGCGAAGGCACGGCGCGCCCGGTCGGGCCGGCCTGCGCGGACGAGCGTCTCGACGTCGGGGGTCTTCTCGGTCGGGTGCGGCTCGCCGTTCACCCGGTACCTGATCCGCAGCGGCTCGCCCGAGGTGGTGCCGCCGGCCGGTGGGCGGTTCCGCAGCCACCGGCGGAAGGCGTGTACCTCGTCCACTCGTCGGTGGGGCCGAGGTCCATCAGGGCCCGGACGGAGAGCGGGGGCCGCGGATCCCGGTGTGGCGGTGGTCCCGGTGTGGCTGGTCCCGGCGCGCCTGGTCCCGGTTCCGCTCGCCGCCGATCTGCTCGTGCAGGCCCGGGGCGGCCGCGGCGATCGGGGCCCCGGCCGACGGCGCGTAGGTGACGGCTTGAGGGTGACGGCCGGGCGGTTGACCGTGTCGCGCCGGCGGCCCCGGTACGTGGAGGCGCGGAGCCGCACGGGGGTCCCCCGTCCCCTCGCAGCGATCGTCCCGGCCCGGGCCCGCCCATGGGCCGGCGCACCGAGGCTCACCGCGGCCCGGTCGGTGCCCTTCCCCGCCCGCCGGCCGGTGCGGTTCCCTTCCGGCCGCCCGGGCCCGTCGGCCGGCCCGCCCCGGTTTGCTCCATTTCCCCGACGGACGCTGTGAGCTGACTCTCACTCAAAAGTTCACCTCTAGGGTCTACCCGCGTAAACCCCTGACGCGCCATGCTGGTTACCAGCCCGGGCCGCTCCGCCCGGGGGCTTCCGCCTGCCCTCACACCGACCCTGGAGTCCCCCCGCATGCCTGCGATACGCACGCCCCACCGTGCCCTGGCCGCCGCCACCGGCGCCCTGCTGCTCGCCCTCACCACCCTGCTGGCCGGCGCCGGCACCGCCCAGGCCGCCCTGCCCGCCCCGGTCTCGGCCGCCACCGCCCGCTCGTACCTGGCCTCGATCGCGGTGGCCGCGGAGTCCCACGCCGACACCTACGACCGGACGTTGTTCCCGCACTGGATCACCATCTCCGGCACCTGCAACACCCGCGAGACCGTCCTCAAGCGCGACGGCAGCGGTGTGGTGACCGACTCCAGCTGCGCCTCCGTGAGCGGCAGTTGGACCTCGGTGTACGACAACGTCACCACCACCAGCGCCTCCTCCTTCGACATCGACCACCTGGTGCCGCTCGCCGAGGCCTGGCGCTCCGGTGCCTGGGCCTGGACCACCGACCAGCGCAAGGCCTTCGCCAACGACCTCACCCGCCCGCAGCTGATCGCCGTCTCCGCGAGCTCCAACCGCACCAAGGGCGACCAGGACCCGGCCAACTGGCTGCCGCAGGCGTCCTACCGCTGTACCTACGCCCGCGCCTGGGTGCAGGTGAAGTACTTCTACGGGCTGAACGTCGACAGCGCCGAGAAGAGCGCGCTGACCTCGATCCTCAACGGCTGCTGACATCCTCGACGGCGACGGCTGCTGACGAAACGTCTGTCCCGCCCCAAAGTCGGATGTCCCGCCCCAAAGCCGGAGCCCCCGGCCGGTACCCGATCCGGCCGGGGGCTCCACCGTCGGCGGTGGCGCTCACGCCTGCGTGGCTGCGCACTCCGGGTGTCCCCAACCGCCGCCCACCTTGGTGATCCGGTCCCCCTTGGCGTACGGCCGGGTGCACGGGCAGGTGCCGGGGAACCGCGCGGCCAGCGACGGCGCACCGCCCGAGGACCGGCGCTTCGCCGTGGACGGGGAGGCGGCGCGTCCGCTCCGGGCGCCGCCGCTCCGGGAGGAGGTGCTCGGGGCCGGGTCCGGCACGGGGAGGTCGGCCGCGGTACCGCCGGCGGCCTCCTGGGTCCGGGCGGCGTCACTGGCGGCCTTGTCGGCCAGGGCGTTCAGCGGATCGCCGTCCACCTGGTGGGCGGGCACGTAGACGAACGTGACGTCCCGCCCGTCCAGGAGCCCGTCGATCCGCTGGATCAGCTCCTGGTTGGCCACCGGCTTTCCGGCGGCGGTCTTCCAGCCGTTGCGCTTCCAGCCCTTCAGCCACTTCGTCACCGAATCACGCGTGTACGTGCTGTCCAGCCGGACCTCCAGCGGCACGGCGGGATCCGTGGCGGCCAGCAGCCGCTCCAGCGCCGTGAGTTCGCCCACGTTGTTGGTGCTGTGCCCCAGCGGGCCGGACTCCCAGCGCTGCGGTGCCCCGGCGCTGTCCGCCACCACGTAGGCCCAGGCCGCCGGGCCCGGGTTTCCCTTGGCCGCCCCGTCACAGGCGGCGATGATTCGGTCGTTCATACGGCGATCATGCCAGGCCGTCGGCACCTCCGCGGACCACGTCGTGCGACCGCCCGCCCGGCGGCCACGACCGGACGGGACCAGCCGGCCCGGACCTTCGCACCGCCCCGGCCCGAACGTTCGCACCGCCCCGGCCCGGACCTGTGCGCCGCCCCGGCCCGGCCGCCGTCCGGCCCGACCGGCGGAGCGGACCAGGCCGACGTGCAGATCACCACCACGATCCCTTTGCGGTTTCCCCATGAACTGCGCACCGCTTGAGGACTTCTCAACACCGTGTGACGTGTGCAATTGTACATGTCACATCCCCACCGCGTACGCGACGGAGCCGCCCCACGCGGCACCTTCGCCGACGGTCCTCGCTCCCCCACTCCGGCCGCGCCCCCCAGCGCGGCCGACGACGGCCCGGAGGCCCCCACGTGAGCTCCGCACGTCTGTTGCGACTACCGCAACTGGCACGACTCCTGACGCTCGCCCTGACCCTGTTCCTGACGGTCGGTCTGTTCGCCCCGCACAGCCAGGCCGCGCCCGTCGCACCCGGCAAGGCGTCCCCCACTCCCGGCACCCTCGCCGGACTGGCGCCGCAGCCCGCCACCGACGCCCCCGGGCACGGCGACGGCGACCGGCAGTCCACCCCGGCCGACCAGCGCGCGCCGCTCCCGCTCGACACCCGGCCGGCCGAGGTCCGGCCGACCACCAAGGCCGTGCCGACCGCCAAGTCCTTCGGCCTCGCTGCGGCGGCGGCCGGGCAGACCTGCAACGTCGGCGACTTCACCGGCCGGACGGGCAGCGACCTGGTCCAGCACATCAAGGCCGCCGACATCCAGTGCATCAACGGGCTCTTCCAGCTCACCGGCGCCAACGCGCGGGGTGCGTTCCGCGAGGAGCAGATGACCACCGTGTCGTACGCCCTGCGCGACGCGGCCGCCTCCTACCCGGGCGACAACTCGACCTCCGTCGAGCAGCTGGTGCTCTACCTGCGCGCCGGCTACTTCGCGCAGTGGTACCACAAGGACGACGTCGGCCCGTACGGTGCCACCCTCCAGACGGCGATCCGTTCCGGGCTGGACGCCTTCTTCGCCAGCGCGCACGTGCGTGACGTCGCCGCGGGCAACGCGCCCATCCTGGGCGAGGCCGTCACCCTGATCGACAGCGCGCAGGAGAACATCCGCTACATCCCGGTGGTCAAGCGGCTGCTGGGCGACTACAACAGCGCCACCTGGAACCCCGCCGGCATGGCGTGGTCGGTGAACCCGGTGTTCACCGTGCTGTTCCGCGGCCACCAGGTGCCCGGCTTCGACGCGGCCGTCGAGGCCGACCCGAGCGTGCTGGACACGCTGTCCGGCTTCGCGACCCGCAACAACGACCTGCTCGGCGGCGACTTCGGCGTGCTGGTCTACAACGCGACCAAGGAGCTGGGCCGCTTCCTCAAGGACACGGCGCTCCAGCCCAAGGTCCGTCCGCTCGCCAAGGCGCTGGCCGACCGGTCCGCACCGAACGGCCGCACCGTCTTCCAGTGGGCCGCGGTCGCCGAGGCGGTCGGCTACTACGACGCCGGCAACTGCTCGTACTACGGCACCTGCAACAGCGCCGACCGGATCAAGGCGGGCGTGCTGACGGTGAACTACACCTGCAGCCCGAGCATCAAGCTGATCGCCCAGGCGCTGGACAACACCCAGCTGGGCACCGCCTGCACCAGCCTGACCGGCCAGGACGCGTTCTTCCACTCGGTGGCCAAGGACAACGGCCCGGTCAAGGACGACGGGAACAACACGATCGAGGTCGTGGTCTTCCACTCCTCGCTCGACTACCAGGTGCTCGCCGCCGCCGTCTACGGCATCGACACCAACAACGGCGGCATGTACCTGGAGGGCAACCCGGCCACGGCCGGCAACCAGCCGCGGTTCCTCTGCTACGAGGCCGAGTGGGCCCGCCCGGACTTCCAGATCTGGAACCTCAACCACGAGTACACCCACTACCTCGACGGCCGGTTCGACATGTACGGCGACTTCAACGCCGGCATGAAGACCCCGACCGTCTGGTGGGTCGAGGGCTTCGCCGAGTACGTCTCCTACTCGTACCGCAAGGTCACCAACGACGCCGCCATCGAGGCCGCGGCCCGTCACACCTACAAGCTGAGCGACCTCTTCGACACCGCCTACGGGGACCAGGACCGCGTCTACCGCTGGGGCTACCTCGCCGTCCGCTACATGCTGGAGCAGCACCGTTCCGACATGGACGCCGTTCTCGCCAAGTACCGGGCGGGGGACTGGGACGGGGCCCGTACCCTGCTCAAGACCACCATCGGCACCCGCTACGACGCCGACTTCGACAGCTGGCTGACCAGGTGCGCGAACGGCGCCTGCGCCACCGACGGCACCACGCCGCGGGTGCCGGAGTGCACGGCCGCCGACACCCGCCAGCTGGACGCCAACTGCGGTCGCAGCAACGTCGCGGCCACCACGGGCAACTACGCGCACTTCTACGTCCTGGTGCCGGCCGGCACCAAGCAGGTGAAGATCACCACCAGTGGCGGCACCGGCAACGGCGACCTCTACTACAACCCGGGCAGCTGGGCGTACACCAACTCCTACGCCACGCGTTCGACGGGCCCGGACAACTCCGAGACCCTGACCGTGACCAACCCGCCCGCCGGCTACGTCTTCTTCAGCCTCTACGCCCAGCAGGGCTTCAGCGGGGTGAGCGTCACGAGTGAATTCTGACCCGATCGGGTGAAAGGACAGGTGACCGCCCCGGGCGGAGGGCTTCGGCGCTCCGCCCGGGGCGGGTCCGTTCCCCGCGGTCGTCCGCCCCGCGGCGCCGCCCGTACACCCGGCGCCCGTACACCCGGCGCCCGTACACCCGGCGTCCGCAAACCCGGTGGTCGCATCCCGGCGCCGCCCGCACCCCGCCGCCCGCACGCCGGAGCCCCCGGCCGGTACCCGATCCGGCCGGGGGCTCCACGTTCTCCGGGGGCGCCTACTCGCTCTTGATCGCGCCCAGGATGTCCATCCGGGCGGCCCGGCGGGCCGGTACGAGGGCGGCCAGCAGGCCGATCACCGCGGCGCCGACCAGGAACCCGAGCACCTGGACCGGCGGGACCACGGTGGTGATGTTCTTGAACGTGCCCGCCATCGTGCGGTTGCCCGCCCAGGCGGTCACGACGCCCAGCAGCACGCCCACCACACCGCCGAACAACGCGATCACCAGCGACTCCAGCCGGACCATCCGGCCGATGCCGCGCCGGTCCAGTCCGATCGCCCGGAGCATGCCGATCTCCCGGCGGCGCTCGAACACCGACATCGCCATGGTGTTGACGACGCCCAGCACCGCGATCACCACGGACATCCCGAGCAGCCCGTACATGATGTTCAGCACGGCGGTCACCATCTGGCGGTTCTCCGCCTTGATGTCCTTCTCGCCCTTGACGGCGATCAGCGGGTTGCCGCCGGTGGCGTCGCGCAGCGCCTGCTTCAGCTTCGGGTCCGCGCCGTTGGCGCCCTTGACCAGGACCTTGTCCAGACCGGAGCCCGCCGAGGCGTGCGCTCCGACCACGGCGTCCGGCGCGAGCAGCCCGGAGACCACGGAGCTCGACTCCAGCAGGCCGCCGACGGTCAGCGTGCCCTGTGAGCCGTCCGGGTAGGTGACGGCCAGCGTCGAGCCGACCTTGAGGTTGTTGCGCTCGGCGTAACCCCGACTGGAGAGCAGCTGTCCCTGCTTGAGCGCGTCGGCCGAGCCCTCCACGACCTTCAGGGTGGCCAGCCGGTCGATGGTGTTCGCGTCCACGCCGGTGAGCCAGTCGGTGTCGCCGTCGGTGCCGGTCTCGACCTCGACGGTGCGCATCACGCTCATGGCGGTGACGCCGGGCGTGCGGGCGATCTGGGTGGCGACCTCGGGGGAGAGCGTGGAGAAGTTCTCCATCGCCACCGTGTAGTCGGCCTTCATGTCGCTCGCGGTGGCCTCGTCCACGGCCTTGTTCACCGAGGCGCCGACGACGGTCAGGGCGGTGATCAGGGTGACGCCGATGGTGAGCGCCGAGGCGGTCGCCGCGGTGCGGCGCGGGTTGCGGACGGCGTTCTCCCGGGCCAGCTTGCCCGGCGTCCCGAACAGTCGGCGCAGCAGCGGCGCGAACATCGCGATCAGCGGCCGGGAGAGCAGCGGGGTGAGGACGAAGACGCCGATCAGCAGGGCGCCGGCGCCGAGGCCGACGAGCTTGACCTCCTTGGCGGCCGAGCCGGCCAGCAGGCCGCCGACGCCGGTCGCGGCGAACAGCAGGCCGATCGCGTTGCGCACCCGCAGGCTCTTCTGGGTGGCCGGCTGCTCGGCGGAGCTCATCGCGGCCACCGGGGCGATCCGGGAGGCCCGCAGGGCCGGCAGCCAGGCGGCCAGCACGGTCACCACGACGCCGACGGCGACCGTGGCGATCACCGTGGACGGGCCGATCACCAGCGGGCCGTCCGGCAGGTTGGCCTCCAGCGGCCCGTTCAGCAGGGCGCGCAGCCCGGCGGCGATCCCGATGCCGGCGAGCAGCCCGGCCACCGAGGCGGTGAGGCCGATCAGCAGCGCCTCGATCAGCACCGAGAGGGTGACCTGCCGGCGTCCGGCGCCGACGGCGCGCAGCAGCGCGAGCTCCTTGGTGCGCTGGGCGACCAGCATGGTGAAGGTGTTGGCGATGATGAAGACGCCGACGAAGAGCGCGATGCCGGCGAAGACCAGCAGCGCGCTGCTCATGCCCTTGGTGCCCGCCTCGATCATGCGGTCCTGCTCGTCGGCGAGCTCGCGGCCGGTACGGGCCTCGATCGAGTCGCCCTGCGGGACGGCCTGCTTGACGGCGGCGAGCAGGGCGGTGTCGTCGGCGCCCGGCTTGGCCTTGACGTCGATCTCGGCGAACCGGCCGGGCGTCAGGTAGAGCTGCTGGGCGGTCGCGGTGTCGAAGGCGGCGAGCGAGCCGCCGGAGACGACGCGCGGGTCGTTGGTGCTCACGGTGCCGGTGAGCCTGAGCTCCATCACCGGGCCGTTGACGGCCACCCGGACGGTGTCGCCGACCTTGTAGCCGCCCTTCTCGGCGGTCTTGCGGTCGAGCGCGATCTCCTTGGCGTTCTTCGGGCCCTGGCCCTCGACCAGCGGGTAGCGCGGGTCGGTGCCGTCGGCGCCGGGCACGTAGTTGGTGCCGGTGGTGGAGAAGCCGTTGCCGATCAGCGCGCCCTTCCGGTCGGCGATGCCGGCGAAGCCGCTGACCACGCCGCGCGCCTCGGCGGTGCCCGGCAGGGCGGCGACGGCCTTGCGGGTCTCCTCGGTGAGGGTGGGCCCGGTGGGGCCCTCGCCCCGGCGGTCGTAGCCGTTGCTGACGGCGCCGCGGTCGCTGACCGTGACGGCTATGTCGGTGTAGCTCTTGGCGCTCTGGGACCTCAGGGCGCTGCCGAGGGTGTCCGTGAAGACGAGCGTGCCGGCGACGAAGGCGGTGCCGAGCATGACGGAGAGCGCCGTCATCAGCAGTCGGCCCTTGTGGGCCAGCACGTTGCGCAGTGCGGTGCGGTACATGAGGGGTTTCAGTCCTGGGAGTCCGATGGGTGGCGGCCGGTTCAGCGGGCGCGGGTCAGCTGGTGCGGCCCTTGGCGTCGAAGCGGCGCATGCGGTCCAGGACGGTGTCGGCGGTGGGGCCGGTGAGCTCGTCGACGATGCGGCCGTCG
>NZ_JBHJUK010000062.1:0-48067 GCF_042266225.1 Kitasatospora sp. NPDC056181 | reverse complement strand
TTCAGATGTGTATATGACACTGGGTCGGCGTTCCGCGTTGCCGGCCCCGGACCGACGCGGGCAACGGAGGCCGGTCGGTCCTGGGGCCGCGGGTCAGTGGGTCGCGGCGGCCGTGGTGGCGGCGCCGGTCGGCACGGCACCCGGGACGGCCGCACCGGTGGCGGGAGCGGTGGCGGGTGCGGTCGCGGGAGCCGTGGCCCCGGCGGGAGCGGTGGCGGGGGCGGTGGCCCCAGCGGGGGCGGACGGCGCGACGGCGGGCTTGGACGGGACGGCCGCCGGGCTGGCGGTCGGGCCCCACCCCTTGTACAGGCCCTTGTCCGGGCTCACGGCAGCCTCGGTCTCGACCTTCTCGCCGCTCTTGAAGCCGAACGTGGTGGGCGCGTAGCCGCCGACGACCACGGAGACGGAGGCGACCTTGGCGACCGGGTTGCCCTCGCCGCCGAGCAGCACGGCGCCGCCGGCCGGGATGACGATGGAGCCCACCGGGGCGCCCTTGTCGTCGGCGAAGGTGGCGGCGCTGGTACCCACGGAGACGGACTGCAGCTCGACCGGGGTGGTCCCGGAGTTGCTGACGTTCACCGACACGTTGGCGGGGCCGGTGTACTCGCCCGAGGCCTCGCCCTGGGTGACGACGACGATGTTGTTCAGCCGGATGTTGGTGCCCAGCGTCGCCTGGGCGTTGTCGGGCTTGATCTCCAGGGTGTCCGGTGTGTTGCCGGCCGCGCAGGACGACAGCGAGGCGATGGCGAGGGCGGCGATGGCGGCGATGCTGCCGACTCGAAGGCTGCGGCTCACGGCGGCGGCTTCTCCTAGGTCACGTGGCGGTTGGTCGGTCTCAGATTATCGACCTTGCTTATGCGCTTCTCACGGGGTGGTCCCCGTGTCGCCCCCGAAGCTGTCCCGGGCGCCCGGACGGCGGCACGTCGCCGTGTGCAGGTCAAAGCTTGACCAAGATCGGATCACGATCCGGAAACGGCCCGATAAACGGTGAAAACCCAAGATCCAATCACGGTTTCAGGAGTGTTGCCGCAGGTTTCGGCGGGCGCCGGAACCGCCTCCGACCTGCGGGAAGCCTTCGTCGAACACCGGTCGCAGCACGTCATGGGGGTGGTTGTCAAGCCCCGAGACCGGCCCTGACCTGCGAAAACGCCCTTCGGGTGCGCCGAAAAGCGTGTTATTCTGGAAAGCCACGGAAGGGGTCCTGTCACATGACGTTCAAGGTTGGCGACACGGTGGTCTACCCCCATCACGGGGCCGCGCTGATCGAGGCCATCGAAATTCGCCAGATCAAAGGTGTGGACAAGACCTACCTGGTGCTCAAGGTGCAGCAGGGAGACCTGACGCTCCGCGTGCCCGCCGAGAACGCGGAGTTCGTCGGCGTGCGCGATGTAGTCGGCCAGGAGGGTCTGGACCGGGTCTTCGAGGTGCTCCGCGCACCGTACACCGAAGAGCCGACCAACTGGTCCCGTCGCTACAAGGCGAACCTGGAGAAGCTCGCCTCGGGTGACGTTATCAAGGTCGCCGAGGTTGTGCGCGATCTCTGGCGTCGCGAGCGCGAGCGCGGTCTGTCGGCCGGCGAGAAGCGGATGCTCGCCAAGGCTCGCCAGATTCTCGTCAGCGAACTCGCGCTGGCCGAAAACACCAACGAGGACAAGGCGGAGACGCTGCTCGACGAGGTGCTCGCCTCGTAGTGCAGTCGGGCTTCCGCCCACCGCTCACAGCGCCCGGTGCCGGCGCGCCGCTCCCAGGACGACCCGTCCTGGAGTGGTGCAGTGGCACTTCGGGCGCTGAGGCGTGTCCGGACGACGCCCCTTCGCCCGAGCCGGCTGGTCCCGGGATGCCTGACCGTTTCTGCGTGTACTGCCTCTGCGCGTTCCGCGGTACGTGGTCGGCGGGCGGGGACCATGGTGCTTTCGGAAGGGGCCCCGGACGCCCGTCGTGCACGGGGTCGTCGTGCACGCCATGGCCATACCCACTTCGCCGAAGGAGTGAAACCTGAACGCCACAGCAGCAGTCGCAGCAGCAGTGGTGCCCGCCGCAGGACGCGGTGAGCGGCTGGGGCCCGGAGCCCCCAAGGCCCTGCGGGAACTGGGCGGGGTGCCGCTCCTGGTGCACGCCGTCCGGGCGCTCGCCCGCAGCCGGGCGGTCGGCCTGGTCGTGGTCGCCGCGCCGGCCGACGGCGTGGCCGAGGTGGTCGGCCTGCTCGACAGCCACGGCCTGGACGGCAAGGACGTCCGGGTGGTGGCGGGCGGGGCGACCCGCCAGGAGTCCGTCCGGCTCGGCCTCGCCGCCATCCCCTCCGACGTGGAGATCGTCCTGGTGCACGACGCGGCCCGGCCGCTCGTCCCGGTCGAGGTGGTGGACGCGGTCGCGGCCGCCGTCCGGGCCGGGGCCGAGGCCGTGGTGCCCGCCGTGCCGCTGGCCGACACCGTCAAGCGGGTCGAGCCGAACCCCGGCCTGCCCGAGCCCGTGCTCGACACGCCCGACCGGGCCACCCTGCGGGCGGTCCAGACGCCGCAGGGCTTCCGCCGGGAGACGCTGGCCGAGGTGCACGCCAGGGCGCTGGCCGAGGAGGCCCGGGGCGGTCTGCCGCCGGTCACCGACGACGCCGGCCTGGTGGAGCGCTTCGGCGGCCGGGTGGTGGTGGTGCCCGGCCACGAGGAGGCGTTCAAGGTGACCCGTCCGCTGGACCTCGTGCTCGCCGAGGCCGTACTCGCCCGCCGGAGGGCCTCCGATGGCTACTGATCCGTCCGCACCGCTGCTGCCCCGGGTGGGCGTCGGCACCGACGTGCACGCCTTCGAGGCCGGCCGCCCGCTCTGGGTGGCCGGGCTGGAGTGGCCGGGCGCCGAGTACGGCCTGGCCGGGCACTCGGACGCCGACGTGGCCGCGCACGCCTCCTGCGACGCGCTGTTCTCGGCCGCCGGGATCGGCGACCTGGGTGCGCACTTCGGCACCGACCGGCCCGAGTGGTCGGGCGCGTCCGGGGTGACGCTGCTCAAGGAGGCGGCCCGCCTGGTGCGCGAGGCCGGCTACGAGATCGGCAACGTCTCGGTCCAGGTGATCGGGGTCCGGCCGAAGATCGGCAAGCGCCGGGACGAGGCCCAGGCCGCGCTCTCGGCGGCGGTCGGCGCGCCGGTCTCGGTCTCCGGGACCACCACCGACGGACTCGGCCTCACCGGCCGCGCCGAGGGCCTGGCGGCGATCGCCACGGCGCTGGTGTACGAGCGGCGCTGAACAGCCGGGGCGCACGCGGTGAGCGGCCCCGGCCGGAGCGTCCGGCCGGGGGCCGCCGTCGGTCGGCGTTGCTGCACCGGGGTGGGGCCGTCCGGGAATACCCGGGGACTGACGAGTGTTCAGGACCGTTCGCCGGGGCCGGAGTCGCTACCGTTCGGTGCGGGCCTCCTCGGCAGGCCCCCCGTACGCCGCTTGACGAGAAGAGGTCCCCGATGGCCGCACACCTCTCCGACCGGGCCAAGGCCCTGATCGACGGCAAGAGCTTCGCCGTAGTGTCCACCCTCCAGCCCGACGGCAGCCCCCAGTCCTCCGTGGTCTGGGTCAAGCGCGACGGCGAGGACATCCTGTTCTCCACCGTCGAGGGCCGCCGCAAGCACCTCAACCTGGTGAAGGACCCGCGGATCTCCCTGGTGGTCAACCCGCCGGAGAGTCCTTACACCTACGTGGAGGTGCGCGGGGAGGTCACGCTCACCCGCGAGGGCGGCCGGGAGCTGATCGACGAGCTGGCGGACAAGTACCGCGGCGAGAAGGTCTACAACTACGACGGCCCGGACGACGTGCGGGTGGTCGTCCGGATCACCCCGCGCAAGGTGGTCGGCAACCTCTGACCGAACGGCCGGCGGCCCGGTGAGGAGTGGGTGTCTCCGCCGGGCCGCGGAGAAGAAACGGTGCATCCGCGGTATTGACATTCGAGAATGTCGCGGGGCACCCCCTCGTGCCCACTACGCTTGACGCTGTGAGCATTCGACTGTACGACACCAGCACCCGCCAGGTACGCGACTTCGTCCCGCTTGTACCGGGTTGTGTCTCGATCTACCTGTGCGGCGCTACCGTCCAGTCGGCGCCTCATATCGGGCACATCCGGTCCGGCCTCAACTTCGACATCATGCAGCGGTGGTTCGCCTACCGCGGCTACCAGGTGACCTTCGCCCGGAACGTCACCGACATCGACGACAAGGTCATCGCCAAGGAGCGCGAGTTCGGCACGCCCTGGTGGCAGATCGCCTACGCCAACGAGCGCGCCTTCAACGACGGCTACGCGGCGCTCGGCTGCCTGCCGCCGACCGTCGAGCCGCGGGCGACGGGGCACATCCCCGAGATGATCGAGATGATGCAGACGCTCATCGCCCGGGGCCACGCCTACGCGGTGGACGGGAACGTCTACTTCGACGTGAAGTCCTACCCCGGCTACCTGGAGCTCTCCAACCAGAAGCTGGAGAACCTCCGCCAGCCCGAGGGCGACGGCGAGACCGGCAAGCGCGACCAGCGCGACTTCGCCATGTGGAAGGCGGTCAAGCCGGGCGAGCCGAGCTGGGACACCCCGTGGGGCCCCGGCCGTCCGGGCTGGCACCTGGAGTGCTCCGCGATGGCGCACAAGTACCTCGGCCGGGCCTTCGACGTCCACGGCGGCGGGATCGACCTGATCTTCCCGCACCACGAGAACGAGATCGCCCAGTCCAAGGCGTACGGCGACGACTTCGCCAGCTTCTGGGTGCACAACGCCTGGGTCACCATGAGCGGCGAGAAGATGAGCAAGTCGCTCGGCAACTCGGTGCTGGTCTCGGAGATGGTCGAGCGGTGGCGTCCGATCGTGCTCCGCTACTACCTGGGCGCCCCGCACTACCGCTCGACCATCGAGTACAGCGAGGAGTCGCTGCGCGAGGCCGAGGCCGGCTTCGGCCGGATCGAGGGCTTCGTCCAGCGCGTGGTCGAGCGCTTCGGCAAGGTCGACGCGGCACCCGAGGTCCCCCCGGCCTTCGCCGAGGCGATGGACGACGACCTGGGCGTCCCGCAGGCGCTGGCCATCGTGCACACCGCCGTCCGCCAGGGCAACAGCGCCCTCACCGCGGACGACAAGGAGAGCGCGGTGGCGAGTCTGGCCGAGGTCCGTGCGATGCTCGGAGTGTTGGGTCTCGACCCGCTCGACCCGCACTGGGCCGGGGCGGAGCGCGGCGAGGACCTCCACGGCGTGGTCGACTCGCTGGTCCGGATGGTGCTGGAGCAGCGGCAGGCGGCCCGGGCCCGCAAGGACTTCGCCACCGCGGACGCCATCCGCGACCAGCTCGGCGTGGCCGGGCTGGCCATCGAGGACACCCCGTCCGGCCCGCGCTGGACGATCAACAGCCAGTAACCCCATCTGACGATCGGGGTGAGGGTGGGCCGCACCGGACCGGTGCGGCCCTCCCGCATGACGTAGCGCATGTCGTCGGCCGGCTCCGGTTCCCACCGGGCGGCCGGGCATGCCGGACAGACAGGAAGTACAGCCATGGCCGGCAACAGTGCACGCAGGAACCGCCGCAACCCCGGATCGAAGAAGGGTGCGAGTGTCGGTACCGGCGGTCACAGCCGGAAGGCGCTCCAGGGCAAGGGCCCGACCCCGCCCGGCGAGGAGCGCAAGGGCCACCCGAAGCAGCGCCAGGCCAACGCCGCGCTCAAGCGCGAGCGGGACGCCAAGGCCCGGGCCGGCATGCGCCGGGCCGGTGCCGGCGGCCGCGGCGGCCGGGGCGGTGCCGGTTCCGCCGAGCTGGTCTTCGGCCGTAACTCGGTGGTCGAGGCCCTGCAGGGCGGTGTCCCGGCCAACGCGCTGTACGTCATGCAGTTCATCGACACCGACGACCGGGTGCGCGACGCCTTCCAGGCCGCCAACGACCGCGGCATCCCGCTGATGGAGGCCCCGCGGCCGCAGCTGGACCAGATGACCGGCAACATGAACCACCAGGGCCTGGTGCTCCAGGTCCCGCCGTACGAGTACGCGCACCCGGAGGACCTGCTGGGCTTCGCCGCGGACGCCGGCGAGGACGCGCTCATCATGGCGCTGGACGGCGTCACCGACTCGCGCAACCTGGGTGCCGTGGTCCGCTCCGCCGCCGCCTTCGGCGCGCACGGCGTGGTCATCCCCGAGCGCCGGGCGGCCGGCATGACCGCCGGTGCCTGGAAGACCTCCTCGGGTGCGGCGGCGCGGCTGCCCGTGGCCCGTGCCACCAACATGACCCGGGCGCTGGAGGCCTACCAGAAGGCCGGCGTGATGGTCGTCGGCCTGGCCGCCGACGGCGAGGCCGAGATCGGCGACCTGGAGGCGCTGACCGGCCCCGTGGTGATCGTCGCGGGCAGCGAGGGCAAGGGCCTGTCCCGGCTCGTCTCGGAGACCTGTGACATCCGGGTGCGGATCCCGATGCCGGGTGCCACCGAGTCGCTGAACGCCGGCGTCGCCGCGGGCATCGTCCTGTACGAGGCCGCGCGCCTGCGCAGCAAGGTCGGCTGAGCGGGGCCCTCCGCACAGCACGGACGAGGCGCGCGGCGCAGGCGGTCTTCCGAATTGGCCGTAGCGCGTCCGCAATCCTGGTGAAAGCGATCGGGCCCGACCGGGCCCGATCGCTTTTTTCATGATCACTTCAAGTAGGCGCCGGACATCCACCCGGGAGAGTGTCCTAACCGGGCGTCACCCGGTTAGACGGGTGTGGACACCAGAACACCTCGGCGCCCCCTCCTGGGCGGCGGCAGCACCGGGATAGACGCGGGCCCCGGCCTCAACACCGTCAAGGTGCCTTCCGACCCCGCGCGCCTCAGCAGCACCCAGGCGAGCTTCCGGCTCCGGCTCGGCACCCCGGTGGCGCCGCTGATCGACCCCCCGGCCGGACTGCTGTCCACCGGGGCGGCGTTCGGCGACCCCTACGCCAGCCAGGGCCTGATCCGCCGTCCGCTGGTCACCCCGCAGGTCGTGGTTCCCGCCTCCGCCGTACCGGCGTTCGCCGGGGCCGGCGGCGTCGGCGCGCCGCGCCGCAAGGGCAGGGTCACCGCCGTCACCTGGACCGGGCAGGCGCCCCCCGGGGACCTCGCGGCCACCCGGCTACTGGAGGCCGTCCGGCTCACCGGCGTGCCCGCGCCGGCCGGGGTCGGCGGGCGCGGCACGGCCGACGACGACACCCAGGTGATCCCGCCGTACGCGGGCGCCCGGACGGTGCCGCGCCAGCCGCGCGCGGGCGGCGGGAGCGCGACCGGGGCCGGCGTCGGCCCGGTCGGCGCGCCGCAGGGCTGGACGCCCAGCGGCGAGCTGCCCGAGGTCTCCGCGGCGTCCGCCGAGGGCCGGCAGCCCTGGTACCCCGGCCGCCGGGTCGACCTCGGCCTGGTGCTCCTGCCGCTGCGCGCCGTGCTGGGCTCGCTGTCGGTCTACGCCGGGTTCAGCAAGCTCTGCGACCCGGTGTACTTCGACGGCGGCGATCGCGGCTCCATGATGCGCTGGCTCTCCTCGCTGCACCCGTGGAGGGTCGCCGATCCGCTGCTCTCCTTCGCCATGGCCCACCCGGTGGGCTCGGGCCTGGTGGTCTCGTTCACCGAGATCGTGGTGGGCGTGCTGACCCTCCTCGGCCTCTGGCAGCGGCTCGCGGCCGGAGCGGCGATGCTGCTCTCCGCGGCCCTGCTCTTCACCGTCAGCTGGCGGGCCGTGCCGGTCTACGACACGCCGGACCTGATCTTCCTGGCGGCCTGGAGCCCGCTGCTGATCGCCGGAGCGCCGTACGCCTCGCTGGACGGACGGCTCAACCTGGAAGCCTGGCGCCGGTACGGTTCCGGTGCGCCGGCGGCCCTGCGCCGCCGGGTGCTGCGACGGGGTTCCGTGGTCACCGCGGTGGTGGTCGGCCTGACCCTGCTGCTCGGGTCGATGCTGGGCGCGGCGGTCCGTACCGGCGGCCGTCCGCACCCCGCGCCGTCCCGGCCGGCCACCGACTACGGCACGCCGGTCTGGCCGAGCGGAGGGCCGTCCGTGGCCCCCGGCGGGCAGGGCTCGTCCACCTCGCCCTCGCCCGCCCCCTCCCGGCCCGCCTCGCCGACGCCGAGTGCGTCCGCGCCGTCCTCCTCGGCCCCGGCACCGTCCTCGTCGAAGGCCGGGACGGCCACCCCGAGCGGCAAGGCGCGGTCGACCAAGCCGGAGACCGGCGGCACGGGCTCGGCCTCGTCGGCGGCCCCGTCGGCCTCGTCCCCGGCCGGATCGTCCCCCGCCCAGCGCAGCACCCCGGCGCCGGGCGGCTCGGGGGCGGCGCCCAAGCCGAGCCAGAGCACCGGCTCCGGCTCGGGGCTGCTGGGCGGGGTGCTGGGCAGCGGGCCGCTGGCCGAGCTGTCCGGCGGCGGCCGGAGCACGCGGCCGGGGTCGCCGACGTCCACCTGACGGGCGGTCGGGGTCGGCGGCGCGGCGGGTCCGACGGGCTGTCGGGTTGTCGGGCTCGCAGGGCTCGCCGGGCGCGTGTGGTTCGTCGGGCGTGTGCGGTTCGTGCGGCTCGTACGGCTCGCCGGAAACTGATCGGCCGGGTGCTCCGTGGGGGAGCACCCGGCCGATTGCCGTGTCGTGGCCGACCGTTGCGGGCCGTTCCGTTCCCGGGCCGCTGCGGGGCCCGGCGGGCGCCGTGGGCGGTGCAGGGCGGCGCTCAGGGCGGTGTCGGGCGCCGTGGGGTGTCGCTCAGGGCGCGGGGCGCCGTGGGGACCGGCTACCGGGGCGTGCGGCCGGCTCCGGAGGCGAGCTCCTTGGCGGCCTCGGTGAGGTCCTTCGCGGTGTCGATGGCGCGCCAGTAGACGCCCTGCGGCAGCTGGTAGCCGGCCAGCCGCTTGCCGCGGGCCAGCTGCGGGAACGTCGTCCGCTCGTGGTCGCCGACGTCCGGCAGCAGTTCGGTGAACTCCGGGGCGAACACGTACAGGCCCGCGTTGATGAGGAAGGGGGAGGGCGGGGCCTCGATGAAGTCCAGCACGTTGCCGAACTGGTCGGTCTCCACGGCGCCCCACGGAATCCGCGGCCGGGCCAGCGCCAGTGTCGCGACGGCACCCCGCTCGTGGTGGAAGGCGGCCATGTCGCGCAGGCTGAACCTGGTCCAGATGTCGCCGTTGGTGGCGTACCAGGGCTCGTCCGGCCGGGGGAGCGCCTTCGCCGCGTACTTGAGCCCGCCGCCGCGCCCGAGCGGTTCGGCCTCGACGACGGTGCGGACCCGCAGCGGCAGGTCGGCCTTGTCGAGCCACTCCTCCAGCACGTCGGCGAGGTGCCCGCAGGAGATCACCACGTCGGTGACGCCCTCGGAGGCGAGCCAGGCCAACTGATGGCCCAGGATCGGCGTACCCGTCCCCGGGATCTCGACGAGCGGCTTCGGGCGGTCGTCCGTGTAGGGCCGCAGCCGCGAGCCCTGGCCGCCGGCCAGGATGACGGCCTGGGTGACGACGGCCTGCTGGGGATTGGGGGGCTGCGGAGCCTGCGGGGGCGTGGTGTCAGCGGTCATGCCTGCACAATAGGCGTGCGCCGCCGGTCACCCGCAGTGGTGGTGACGTCAGCCGGTGATTCCCGAGGCGAACGAGCCGTCACAGACCGGGCGGGCGAAGGAACGGGCGCGCTGGACGTCCCCCTGGTACTTGCGCACCGCCGCCTTGCCCAGCTCGGTGGCGAGCGTGCTGCAGTACGGCGTCAGCGCCGGCTGCTCGCGCATCGAGCGCTCCAGCAGGTCCAGTGCGGTACCCGGGTTGTGCGCGCGCAGGTCGTCCAGCAGGGCGACGCGCAGTGCGTCCTGCGGTGCGAGCCCCTCCGGCGCCTTGCCGGTGGAGGCCCGCCCGATGCCGACGCCGTCCCCGCTGGACGCCGCCACGACCTGCTGGTCCAGGCCCGTCGGCGGAGCCCACGGCACCCTGGTCACGGCGAGGGTGCCGGTGGTCACCAGGACCACGGGCAGGGTGAGGGCGATGGTCTGGCCGATGCGGCGAACTAGCTGCTTCACGCTCAGGAGAGTAGCGCCGGGTACGCGCCGGATCGCCCTCCGTTACACCATCGAGTGACACCGTGTCCCGGTTCGTCCCTTCACCGTGTTGACGAAGGCGCGTCGGGCCCGTGGACCGGCGGCGGAACCGCGACGGAGCCCCGCCGGACCGTGTGGTCCGACGGGGCTCCGTCCTGCGCCCTTCCCCGCCGGCGGATCGTCTGCCCGGCGGGTGGTGACTCAGTTGCTCAGGCGGGCACCGGTGCTGGTGGAGAACACGTGGGTCTCGTTGGCGATCGGCACGACGTGGATGGTCTCGCCGCGCGCCGGGATCTGGCGGCCGTGGACGCGGACGACCAGGTCCTTGTCCTCGCCGCCGATCTTGGTGGTGCCGTACACGAAGCCGTCCGAGCCGAGCTCCTCGACCACGTTCACGGTGACCGCGACGCCCTCGATGCCGCCGCCCGGGACGATCTCGAAGTGCTCCGGGCGGATGCCGACGGTCACGGTCTTGTCGGTGCCGGCGCCGGACAGGTCCTCGCGGGAGATGTTGACGACCGAGCCGCCGAACTTCACGCCGCCGTCGACCAGCGGCACCTCGACCAGGTTCATCGCGGGCGAGCCGATGAAGCCGGCCACGAAGAGGTTGGCGGGCTTGTCGTACATGTTGCGCGGGGTGTCGACCTGCTGGAGCAGGCCGTCCTTCAGCACCGCGACCCGGTCGCCCATGGTGAGCGCCTCGGTCTGGTCGTGGGTGACGTACACGGTGGTGATGCCCAGGCGGCGCTGGAGGCCGGCGATCTGGGTACGGGTCGAGACGCGGAGCTTGGCGTCCAGGTTCGACAGCGGCTCGTCCATCAGGAAGACCTGCGGCTCGCGGACGATCGCGCGGCCCATCGCGACACGCTGGCGCTGACCGCCGGAGAGCGCCTTCGGCTTGCGGTCCAGCAGCGCGGTGAGGTCGAGGATCTTCCCGGCCTCCTCGACCTTGGCGCGGATCTCCGCCTTGTTGACGCCGGCGATCTTGAGCGCGAAGCCCATGTTCTCCGCGACGGTCATGTGCGGGTACAGCGCGTAGTTCTGGAACACCATCGCGATGTCCCGGTCCTTCGGCGGCAGGTGCGTCACGTCGCGGTCGCCGATGCGGATCGCGCCGCTGTTGACGTCCTCCAGGCCGGCCAGCATGCGAAGGCTGGTCGACTTGCCGCAGCCCGAGGGGCCGACCAGGACGAGGAACTCCCCGTCCGCGATGTCCAGGTCCAGCGCGTCCACGGAGGGCTTGTCGGCCCCGGGGTAGACACGGGTCGCCTTGTCGTACGTCACAGAAGCCATGGCTGTGCTCTCCTTCACCGGCAGGAACGTGCCGGACGATCCGAGTAAAGGGTGGATGTCGTGCCGCCGCCCCGCCCACTGGTCTGAACCACCGAGCGCACCGGCTCCCGGTGACGCTACCTGGGCCCCCGCTGCTTGTCAGCCCCCGGCCATCCCGTTTTCGGCATCGGTTCCATCACACCCGCCCACCCCACCCGGCCCCGGCCGTCCCCCGGATATGCCAGCACCGCCCCACCCCCGCCCGGTAGACTTCCCCCGGTGCCGCCGTGACCACGTCGCGGACGGTCACCATGCCTCCTTAGCTCAGCTGGCCAGAGCACCGCTCTTGTAAAGCGGGGGTCGTCGGTTCGAACCCGACAGGGGGCTCGCCTAAACGAGCAGGTCAACGGCCTGCCGAATGCGAAAGGCTCCGGACCGGGGACGGTCCGGAGCCTTTCGACATCTCAAAATGACATCAGCGGGCAGGGCGTCGGCGCTTCAACAGCCGCGACCGCCGCTCCCTCGTCTCTCGCAGACGCGCTTCGACCGATTAAGCACGTTCCCGCCTTTGACTGCCCGGTCTGCTCGCTCTTCGCCAGGCTCTCCGTCCCGGAAGTCGCGTGGCGACTTCGCGAGGGTCTGCGTCATCTAGTGGGCAGGTCCCGACCGGGCCGAGGATGAGAGCGATCCTCTGGCCCTGCTCCGGCTGGTCTCCCATGCCCGCCCCGACCTCGTGGAGGGCATGGGTACCGCGCTGGCCGCTGCTGGCGCAGTGATGATCGTAGATCCGAACTGGATTTTGCTACTCCTAGCAGACCAGCACCAATGCGGCTTGCCAGCCATCATCGATCGGCCACCTCTCGCCACCAAAGCGCGTCATCAAGTGCTCCGCCCTTAGATTGACGATCCTCGGAATGTTCTTGATCACGTCGATGATAAGCTGTGCCGATGCTTGCGAGTCTACTTCCATCCATGCAGGACTGACCGCATAGTTGTAAGTAATGAGCGACATCGGCGAATCGGGGGCAGTGTGGAGGGTTAGCGCCCCAAACGCTGTGCCCCTATTGATTTCACCCACCTCTGCAACCAATTGTTGGCTATACGGAAGATTGGTGGCCACTCCGGAGGTGAACTTAAGTTGGTCATCTGTCAAGATGGCTAAAAGTCCAACGTCGGAAATTACCGCCGAGCACGCAAATCCGGGAGTCCAGTTTTGCCACTGGCCTGGATATGCATATTCGAATCCCTGGTGAACGAATTCCTCTAGTGCCGCATTCATGGAAGCAAGCCCCCTGGTGTTGCGTTCATATAGTGCCGCGGTCGCGGGCTTTGGCCACCTGCCGTGCTCTCATTTCTTTCATTGCAGGATGATCTTTCCGCAGCGCTCGCACGGGTCGTTGTAGCCCTTGCGCACCCATGACTGTCGGTGACAGTGGGGGCACGTTACCTTGATGTTCTCGGGCATTGGTGCCTCCTGGCCTCGGCTAATGGCGGAGTATTTTAAGGGTAATGCCTCTGGTCGCTGCAAGAGGCTTTCTTGCGTCATCGTCCAGCCTCTTTCCCTGTAGGGCTGGCAGGCTGAGTGAAGGTAGGCTCCTTTTGCGTGAATGAATTCCCGTGGGGTGTAGAGATGGGTTCGAGGGTCGGCCCTTCTGGCACCTTCAGTCTCCGCCTGAATGCTCGGCACGTCCACCCCTGCTCGAATCACTCTGACTCGCCCTCACGTGGAGCTAGGAATTCATTCATTCACGTGGAGTAGCCGGGTCGGTCGACTGTGGCGACTGTGAGAGCTTTCCGCATATCGGACGTAACCTTCTGCCAGCAGTGGAGGCCTGCGGGCTGCTCGCAGGATGAAGTGCGTCAGGATCGCCAAGTGGAATTTGACGACCTGGGTACCCCCTAAGACCTCACCTGAGCAGGGGAAGCTGTGCTGACCCCGATCTGGAGAGAAGGGTCGTCAGTTCGAACCCGACAGGGGGCTCCGTTTCCGCCCCAGGTCAGACGGTCGGAGAACGCAGGATGCCCCGGGCCATGGTCGGCCCGGGGCGTCCTGACATCGCCAGGTGAAATCAGTCGCTCTTGCGGCGGCGCTTCAGTAGCCGGTCCATGTGGCTCATCGCCTCCCGCTGCTTCTCCTGCACCACGTGCGTGTAGATCTCCATCGTGACCGCGATCTGGCTGTGTCCGAGGATGGCCATCAGGTCCCGGGGCGCCACGCCGGCGGCGGACAGGAGCGTCGCGCATCCGTGCCGGGTGTCGTGCAGCCGGATCGCGGGCAGGGCCTCGGCCGCCGTCACCCGGGCGAACGACCGGGTGAGGTTGCGGGGCTCGATCGGCTGGCCGGTCCCCGTGGTGAAGACGTAGCCGGACTCGTGCCAGTCCTGCCCGGCCTCCACACGTCGCCGGCGCTGCTCGGCCTGCCGCAGCCGCTGCCAGCGGAGCGGGGCGACGCACATCATCGGCAGCGGGATGACCCGCATGCGGCGCGACTTCGGGCTGTCCTGGTACAGCACGCCGTCCACGCGCTGGAGTTGGTGCCGCACGGTCAGGGCGCGGTTCTCCAGGTCGACGTCGGACCAGTGCAGCCCGAGGATCTCCCCGCGCCGCAGCCCGAGCGCCACGGCCAGGACGAATGCGGCGTACATCGGGTCGCGCCGGGCCCCCTCCAGGAAGAGCAGCGTGTCGTCGAGGTTCCAGGGCTTGGTCACGCGGTACTCCACTCGGGGGGCCTGTACGAGCTTGGCGACGTTGCGGGTGATCAGTTCGTCCCGCACGGCGGCGGAGAGGGCTGTGCGGAGCACCAGGTGGGACTCCTTGGCGGTGGCCGCCGACACCTTCTTGGTTACGGTGCTGATGAGCCGTCGGACGTCGGCCGTGCCGAGCTTCTCCAGGCTTTTGGAGCCGAGCGCCGGCACCAGGTGGAGCCGGACGTGCATCTCGTACTTGTCGTAGGTCGTCCGCTTGCGCTGGGGCTTGATGAAGTGCTCCAGCCAGTACGGCAGCCACTCGGCGAGCTTGGCCGACCGGGTGGGCGTCGGGACGCCCTGCCGGTCGCGCAGGACGAGTTCCTGGCGTTTCTCGTCGCACTCCGTCCAGGTCTTGCCATAGACGTACTTGCGGGCGCGGGTGCCGTCGGGCTGGGGGACGTAGACGGCCGCCTGGTATCGGCCGTCCTTGCGCTTGGTCACCGTGCCGGCGCCGTTCGGGTTGCGCTTCGCCATCAGGCGGCCTCCTCCATCTTGGTGCGGACGTAGTCGTGCAGGGCGGTGACGGGGATGCGGCGGGAGCTGCCTTCCTTGAAGCTGGCGAGCTTCTTGGTGCGGATCAGGTCGTAGACCTTGCTGCGGCTCATGCGCAGGGCCTCCATGACCTCCGGGACTTCCAGTACGACGGGCGGGATCGTGGCCATGCGTGCTCCCTGGGCGGTGGCGGGGGCGGGGTGCCGCCGCAGAAACCGCAGAATCCGCAGAATTCGGGGCTCATGGCCGCTGAGCTGCGGTGATGGCGGTTTCGGGCAGCGGTTGGTGATCTCCGCAGAATTCCGCAGAAACTCCGCAGAATTCAGGCTGGGCGGACCCGCCCCAGAGCCGGTGGCGGACCCTGGGGCGGGCGCGGGCGGGTGCCCGTGATTTGTGCGTACTTTCTGCGGTTTTCTGCGGTAGTGGATCTTGCGGGCGTTGCCGCAGGTCAGGGCCGATGTCGGGCTTTTCTGCGGTTTCTGCGGTTTCTGCGGCGGGGTTGGCTACTCGTCGCCGGACAGGGCCGGGTGGATCTCGTAGCGGGGGGAGGGCTTGCGGCCCCGGCCGCGTGGGCGGGGCGGGGCCGCTTCGAGGCGGATGAAGCCGTGTTCCTCCAGCAGCACGAGCGCGGGGTCCAGGTCGGCGGCGGTGGGGAAGTCGCCCCGGGAGAGCTTGGTGAACAGGTCCCGGCGGCTGACGGTGCGCCAGCGGTTGTCCCGGCAGACGTCCAGGACGCTGGCGGCGCGGGTGACGGTGGAATCGGCGCCCATGGCCTCGAACACCGACAGGGCGTGGGCGGTGAAGTAGTCGCCCAGCTCGACGGCGGCGGCCATGGTGGCCTCGGTGACGGGCTTGATGTGGCCGTCGGTGAGGTGGGCGGCCAGGTGCAGCAGTCCGGCGATGCGGGCGACGGTGCCGGCGAGCTTGCCCGCCCACTTGGCGACGTGGCCGAGAGTCCCGCCCCGGGCTGCGAGCTGCGGCTCCAGACGTTCCTGGAAGGCGATCAGGAGGGCGTCGGCGCCGGGGGTGAGCTGGAGGACGGCCGGGTCGGTCCAGTCCGCCAGCGCGAGCGTGAGGGAGGTGATGTTGCGCTCGTACGCCTCGGACACGGCCGGTGGGACGGGGTCGGTGATGATGCGCCGGGTGCCGACCATGGAGACCGGGAGGCAGTACAGGAAGCGGGCGAGCAGGCCGCGCCCGTCGAAGCCACGAACCTTGGCGATGTCCTCCAGCACGCTGGGCTGCACGGCCAAGCCCATGGTCAGAGCGGGAGCCTCGATGAACTCCTGTCGGCTGCGGCGGTCCACCCGCAGCCGGTCCCCGGCGTGGCCCTTGAGGAAGACCTCCAGGTTGGGGGTGCCGGAGTAGCGGCCGGCGATGATGTCGAAGATGCCGCCCTCGGCCGACATCACGGACAGGCGGCCGCCCTGCTCGGCGAGCAGGGTGGTGATGGCCTCCGGGGTGGCGTCGTCGACCAGCAGGCGCGGGTGCGGCGGCACGGTGATGTTCTCGGCGGTCTGGGCCAGGCCGATCGCTTCGGCGACGAGCTGGTCCTTCTCCGGGCCGTCGGCCTTGGCGGCCTTCATGGCGGCCGTCTCGGCCACTTCGCGGGCGAGTCGGGCGGTCAGCTCGGCTTCCACGATGCGTCCCGATGCGGCGGCCTCCAGGGCCTTTTCCGCGTCGTAGAGGGGGCCGGTCATTGCGGAGAAGACGGCGGACTTGCGGTTGGCCGGGGGCAGGGCGACGACGGTGAACAGGTTCACCGGCTCGCGCCAGCGTCCCCGGATCTGGACCACGGCCCGGCCGCCGGCGGCGGTGGCGAGTACGGCCAGGGCCAGGGTGCCCGCCATGTCGGGCGGGGTCTGGGACTCCTCGGCGACTCCGGCAACGAAGTCCCGCAGCCACCCGGGCAGGGCGTGCAGGGGGAAGTCGGGCAGGTGCCGCACGGCGGTGAGCGGCACCGGGTCGGGCCAGGCCATCGGCTCCGGCTCGGCCGGGACGGCGAGGGCCGCGCGCAGTACGTCTGCGTCGGTGCCGGGCTCGTTGGCGGCCTGGACCAGGCGGGTACCGGCCTCGATCAGCCGGCGGCGCTTGGCCATCTCCCGGACGATGGCCCCGTAGTACTCGGCGTTCGCGGCGGTCGGAACCGCGTTCACCAGGGTGTGGATGTAACCGGGCCCGCCGACCCGGGTGAGGTCGCCGGAGCGGCGCAGGGCGTCGGTGAGGGTGATCGGGTCCGCGTTCTCGCCGAGATCCTGGATGGCGCGGTGGATCGTCTCGTGGGCGGGCCGGTAGTAGTCGGCCACGTCCATGACGGCGGTGACGTCGCCGAGGGCGGCGGGGTTGAGCAGCAGGGCGCCCAGGACGGCCTGCTCGGCCGCCATGTCGTGGGGCGGGGCGCTTGGGGCGGTGCCGTGCAGGGGCCGGACGTTGTCGTAGGACTCGAACTCGGGGTCCATGGTCATGCGGTGCGGTTCTCCCTTGTGTGTGGCGAGCAGGGGAAACCGGAGCGGCCGGGCTGTCCTTGGCCGGGAGTGCCGGCCGCTCCGGGCGGTGCTGGTTCAGGAGCCGAACAGGGCGTCCGGCTCGGCGGCCGGGGCGGTGGCCTGCTGGGTCCTGCGGGCCGCGTTGCGGGTGGCGTCGTGGCAGCGCTCGCACCACGCGGCCAGGGCACGCTTGGGCAGGGCGGCGATTCGGTGTGGGGGCAGCAGCAGATCGGCCGGTTCGGCGGGTGCGGCGAGCAGGCGGACGCGGCCCCCGCCGTGGTGCTGCTGGTAGCCGTCGTGGACGCGGTCGCATCGGCCGCCGTCCTTGGCGTGGGACTTGCCGCAGGTGCCCCGGCACTGGCAGCGGCCGGCGGCGGCCGCCATGACGGCCTGCCACAGATCGGCGCCCGCCAGGGGCGGCACGCGCCCACTCACGCGGGCACCTTCTCGTCCGCGAGCAACGCGGCCGCGTGGCGGCCGATCAGCTCCGTGTACGCGGGCGGGATGGCCTCGGCCAACTCCCGGCGGTCCGTGGTCCAGTGGATGCCCATGGCGTCCTGCCACTCGGCGACGGTGCCCTTGCCGCCGCCGTTGCCGTACACCTGGAAGTAGTGGCCCTCGAACTTCCGGCCGTGGCGGTAGCCGGCGGTGCGGCCCCGGTGGGGGACGTGCGGCGGCTGGAGCATGAACCAGCCGCCCAACTCGAAGTTGCGGTGTCGGATCACCCGCAGCCCGAACTGTTCGCCGCACAGCGTCAGATCGACGCGCATACGCCGGGAGGCCCGCCCCGGCGGCTGCTCGATCACGTAGGGCCTGCCCACGGCCTCCAGGGCGGCCCGGGTGGGCTCCAGCAGGTCCGCGTACCGGTCGCGCTTCGCCTGGTTGGTGCCGGCGGTCAGGGTGCAGTCGTACTGACAGGGCGGGCTGGTGTGGATGAGGTCGTACTCGTGGCCGTGGGCCCGGATGTAGGCGACGGCGTCGCCCTGCACGAAGCGGTGCGGGTAGTTCGGCTGGTCGGCGATGTCGACGCCGGTGACCTCGAACCCGGCGGCGGCGTAGCCGGTTCCGGCGCCTCCCGCGCAACAGAACGCGTCGAGGACTTTGAGCGGCGGGGTGGAGAGGGTCATGCTGGTGGTTCTCCTCGTCTCGTTGTGGCGAGCAGGGGAAACCGGAGCGGCCGGGCTGTCCTTGGCCGGGAGTGCCGGCCGCTCCGGGCGGACTCAGTCCTCCTCGGGCGCGCCGTACTTGGCGTCCCAGCGGTCGAACGCGTCCTGCTGGATGCGGTCGGCCTTGTTCTCCAGCCGCTTGGTGGACTTACCGCGGCTCTCGGCGCGGACGATGCGCACGCCGAGCATGAACAGGCGGGCGGCGTCGCCGAGGTTGTCGGCGCCCATCTGGCGCGGGTCGAGGTAGGTGCGCTTGGTCATGCGAGTTCTCCTGGTTCAGGCGGCCCGGCGCTCGGCGCCGGGGAAGGGCAGGACGGTGGCGAGGCGGGCGGGCTGTCCGTCGGCGAGGGCGGGGGCGCCCTCGCCGCCGTCGGGCGGGGCCGCGCTGTCGGTGGCGGCCCGGGCGGCGCGTTCGGCGGCGGACTCCGCCAGCACGCGCTGGACGGCGGCGGAGTCGGTCTTGGCGCCGCGCTGGGAGATGAGGACGGGGACGGCGAGGGCGAGGCCGGGGCCGAACAGGACGGCGGCGGTGATGGCGTCGGTGGTGGTGCTCACGCGGCGTCTCCTCGGGTGGCGTGGGCGAGCAGGTCGATGAGGTCGGTGCCGAGCAGGGCCGTGCGCTGCTCGATGGCGGTCCAGGACTCGGGGTCGATGTGCATGAGCGCGGCCAGGGCGGCGGCCGGCCGGTGGTCGGCGGCGGCGGTGAGGGCGTCGCGCAGGTGGACGGCGGCGAGCGGCCGGATCACGGCCGGGGCGGGTGCGGTCACGGGATGGCTCTCCCTTCACTAGTGGTTGCGGAGAGTGATGGCGGGTGGGCAGGGAGGGAGGCGGGCCCCGGGCCGGGAGGCCGGTTTCCGGGGCCCTGGCAGGACGGTGCGGGATACCTCCCTGCCTCCCTGGCTCGCCCATCTGGGCTGATCAGGGGCAGGGTGGGGGTTCAGGGAGGCGGGGAGGGAGAACTCCCTGCCTCCCTTCCGGCTCCCTCCGGCGTTTCGGTTACGCTCCGGCGTCTTCGGCGCGGAGCTGGAGGGCGGATTCGACCTTGGAGCGGGAGACGACCATCTGCCCGTCGGACTTGTAGGGGGCGGCGCCGGCCGGGTCCAGGACGGCCTTGAGGTCGCTGAAGGTCCACTCCCGGTACTCGCCCGGGTTGCGGGCGGAGAGCCGGGCCAGCACCTCCTGAGTACGCATCCGCTTCTCGGCGCCGAGCACGAAGGCGACGTCGGCGAGCGGGTCGACCGTCTCCGGCCGCTCGACCGCGCTGAGGGTGGTGACGCCGGAGCGGCGGGCCTTGGCGCGCTCGGCGACGTCGCCGGCGTCCTCACCCGAAATGAAGTGCGTGCGAATCGTGGTGGACGACTGTCCGGGGGCGAGCTTGACGCCGTCGCCGGCGACCACCACGACGCCCTTGTCGAGGCCCTGGCGGAGCTTGTGCGGGGCGGCGCCGCCGTTGACGGCCTTGTCGCCGAGCGCCATGCGGGCCTGTTCCTCGGTGCCGAGCACGAGCGAGGCCCGGATGTGGGCGCCCTCGCGCACGAGCTTGGGCAGGTTCTGGTCGGTGGGGTCCTGGGTGCCCTGCCACAGCACGACGTTCACGGCCCGGCCCTGGTTGTGGATCTTCCGGGCGGCCATGAAGTAGCGGGACGTGGCCTTCACCCCGCCGTAGGGGCGCCTGTCGTCGCCGACCGCGGGGCACATGAACGCGACCTGCGCTTCGTCGACCAGCAGCACGATGGGGTGGAAGCGCGGGTCGTTGCGGGCCATCTCCCGGGTCACGCCGTCGGTCGCGCCGGACTGCTCCAGCAGCTCGATGCGGCGTTCCATCTCGGCGACGCCCTGCTCCAGCATCTCGGTCGCGTCGATGACGTGCTGGTCGGTGGGGCCCTGGATGAGGACGGTGGCCAGGCCGTCGAACATGCGCCAGTCGCCCACACCCTTCAGGTCGGCGATGCGGAACTCCACCGAGACGTCCGTGGCCAGCCACAGGGCCAGGGCCCGCAGGCTCGCGGTTTTGCCCTGGTTGGACAGGCCGGTGATCAGCAGGTGCCGCTGGAGCAGGGCGAGGGCGGCGGCGTCGCCGCGCAGGTCCTGGCCCCACGGGGCCTGGCCGTTGTAGAGGTCGGCGGTCGTATCGGGGTCGGTGACCAGCGGGGACGGACCGATCGGCTCGTCCAGCGCCCCGCTGTCGGCGATCCACAACCGGACGGTGCGGGCGGCCAGGGGGATGGTGATGAACACCTCGTGCTCGTGCCGGGACAGGTTCTCGGCGAGCTTGCGGCGGCGCTTCTGGACTTCCTCCGTCGACACCCCCGACGGCAGGGTGACGTCGACCTCGACGCCGCACCCGGCGATGCGGATCGGGCCGAGCATCCCGGCGCCGGCGTCGCCCATCTCCCGGATCGCACTCCGGAGCGGGCCGATGCCGAGGTCCCGCAGCGCGGTCACCACCACCGAGGGGGTGATCGGCGCCCCGGCGTCGTCCCGGGCGGCGCCCGGGAGGGTCCAGGCGGGGGCGGCCTGGCGGTGGCGGCCGAGCGCCCACAGAGACAGCAGGCCCAGCCACGGGCCGAGCACGGTGAGCGGGCCCCACAGGATGGCGATGAACACTGCGACCCACCGGATCAGCTCGATCGCGGTCATGGTCGGCGCCACCAACTGTGCGATGTCCTTCTCGGCGATGGCCAGGACCACGCCCAGCAGGATCAGCGCCCCCTCGGCCGTGCCGACGGCGAACGCGGCCGACTTCGCCAACTGCTGAGGGGCCTTCAGCAGGTCCATGCGGCGCTGGTGTCGGGCCGCGCGGAAGGCGGCGGCGCGGACCTCCCACTCCATGGCCACCTCGTGCTGGCCGGCGGCCTCAGCGGTGCGCATCATCCGCTCGTAGCGGGCCAGGGTGCGGCCGTCCCACGCCCGGCGGGCGGCGATGCGCGCCCCGGAGACGACGTAGGCGCCGTGGCGGACCACCAGACGGAAGGCGGTGCGGGTCCGGTCGTCGGTGAGCACGACGTGGACGGATCGGCCCCCGCGCACCCACGCCGGCGGCCGGGCCGGGCCGGGCAGCGGGTTGGGCAGGACGACACCCTCGACCGGAACGGGCGGCGGGGCCGGGTCGGCGGCGGTGGTGCGGGCGGCGCGGGCCTTGTCCAGGTCCACCACCACGCCCCCGCCGGGGCCGGGATCGGTGCTGCGGTCGGTGCTGTGCGGCTGGTTCACTGGGTGTTCCTTCCTCACTGCGGCTGTGGTGCGGAAAGGGGCCCGGGACGGCCGCCTGGCCGGCAAGCTGTCGGCCGTCCCGGGTGCAGAGCGAGTGGTCAGCGGCCCGTGGGCCGCAGCTCGTGGGTGTGGCACAGGACGGGGCCGATCAGCAGGCCGATCCGGTGGACGGTCCACCGCCCGTCGGTGAGCGGGCCCGGGGGCGCCTCGTCGACGATCCGGCCGGTCCGCCCGACGGCCCGGGGGTCGTCCTCGCAGGAGACGATCAGCACTTCGTCCCCACCGTTGAACGCCATGGCGATCTCCTTCCGGTCAGTTGCCGAGGACAGCGACGAGGGGGTCAGGAGCGGCGCAGGGAGCGGCAGGTGGCGCCGTGGCGCTCGGCCTGTTCGGCGGCCCGCTGGCGGGTCATGGGGTAGCTGGTGGCGTTGCAGCCGTCGCACTTCCAGTGGGAGGTGGTCAGGCCGGTGATGACGCGGACGATGCCCTTGACGGGGTAGCGGTGCACGGGCGGGCGCTGGTACATGGCGGGTTCTCCCTGGTGGTGGTTTCAGGCGGAGGCGATGAGGGCGGCGCAGGTCTCGAAGGCGTGGTGCCAGGCCTGGTCGAGGGCGTAGGCGCCGTTCATGCCGTGGTCGGCGAGGCGGACGAAGTTGCCCTTGCCGGTGGCGTCGGCCAGGCGGCGCAGGGGCTCGCGGCGGTCGGCGACGTAGTGGGTGGCGGCGGACAGGGCGAGCGCGGCGGCGACCGGTCCCGGGCGGAGCCGGACGCCGAGCAGGCGGCTACCGGCGATGAGCGCGGCCGCCTGGGCGGCGGTGTAGGCGGCGACGTGGGCGGCGCAAGCCTGGCGGCCGGCCGCGCTGCGCTGCCCCTCGTTGTGGTCGTGCTGGCCCTTGGTGGCGGCCTGGTGGTCGGTCTGGACCCAGTGGTCCGCCACGTCCGCCGACGCCCGCAGCAGGGCATAGACGGCGGCGAACCGGGCGGCGCGGACGCTGTTCACGAAGACTCCAAAGGTCATGTGATGCAGAGGAGTTGTGCCAGTCGACCGGTGATCGACACGGCCAAGGCGGAGATCAGTCAGCGAGGGCGATGACGAACAGCTCCACCGGCACGCCGTCGTACTCGCCGACGGCACGCAGCCACGCGCCGTGGCGGCAGCGGTTGTAGTCGGTCCAGGACGGGGCGAGGTCGAGGGCGGCGCGCCAGTGCTCGAACCGGGTGATCGAGTCGCGGATGATCAGGCACACGCCCCAGTCCGGCTCTCCGCTGTCGCTCTCGTAGTCGCACAGCTCGAACTCGTCGGGCTGCATGTCCCCGTGCTCGGCGAGCAGCGTCAGCAGCACGTACGCGGCGTCGTCCCGGGTGGCGATCTGGGTGGTCACGATGCCTTCTCCTCGCTGGAGTTGACGGTCTCTGTGGTCGCTTCACCAGTGACCGGGGCGGGGTCGGGAACGGCGTGCAGCGCGGGCCGCTCCGCCTCGGCCGGCTCAACCGGGACGGCGCGTTCGGCCTTGAGCAGGTGGCGCAGGGCCCGGGCCCGGTCGGCCGACGTGCGGAGCTCGGTCCGGATGCGGTCGGCGGTCAGATCGGCGTCCGGCCAGTCGGCCGTGACCGACCGGGCCTCGGCGAGCAGCTCGTCCGCCGTGCGCTTCGGTCGGGTCGTGCGGGCCGCCGCCGGGACGGTGCCGGTCGTCCGACGGGGCCGCGCCGGCGGTGTCGCGGTCGGCTTCCGGGTCGGCTCGACCGGCGCAGGGTCGGCGGGCGCTTCGGTCGGCTCGGCGGGCGGAGTGGTCGGGGCCGGGGCAGGCGCGGGGTCGGCCGACTCGTACAGCGGCCAGTCCGGCTCGGCGGTCACGGGTTCGGGCAGGTCAGACCCCGACCGATTTGATGTGGTCTGGTTTTTTTCTGCCGGTTCGGGCTTGTGGTGCAGGACCTTTGCCACCAGGTCCGACCCGAAGTAGATCGACCCGACCGGAAGCGACGACGCGAGCAGGACCAGCGCCCAATGGGCGGGCGCCCAGTCGGCCAGCCGCATCCGACCGCCGGTGTGCAGAGTCGGCACCAGGCCGTGCACGTAGTTGAGGACCAGCGAGGCGGCGGTGTAGCCGACCAGGACCCGCAGGGCGAACCGTCGGTCGTCCCCGATGAGGACGAGTACGGCGATCAGGGCGAGGGCCATCAGGCCGTCGACCACCAGCGGGTAGACGGTCGAGGCGGTCGGGTCGGCCCCGATCGCCGACGCCACGTCCTTCAATGCGTTCCAGGAGACGCGGAACGCCATGCCGACGACGGCCAGCAGGGCCGCCACCATCCAGAACTTCCCGGCCCGGGTCACGCGGCCAGCTCCGGCCAGGGCCGGCGGCAGGCGGCCTGGCGGTGCAGCGGCACCGGCGCGGACCGCAGCAGCTCGGCGGCCACCGCCGCCGACTCCGGGTCCGTCTCGTACAGCTCGGCCAGCACCTCCCGGGCCACGTCGGTCCGGGCCGCGTACTCGGTGGCGCTCTCGCCGGCCACGCCACCGAACAGCGCGTCGAACGGCGCGTTGTCGATGCCGAGCGCCAGCTCAGCGAACTCCCGGGCCGAAACGGCCCGTTGACCTGCAACAATCGACTTCACGGGTTCACCTCTTGGTAGATGGGTGTGAGCCCACGAGGGCCGCCACGCTTTCCTTGGCCGGGGGCGTGGCGGCCCGACTCATGCGGGCCCAGCTGCTCGTGGTGCACGAGTAGCCATGACCCCCGACCCGCCACATGCGGCACGGATCGGGGACCAAAGTCACTCGTTTTCGATCAGCACTCTGTTGAGTTCTCAAGGAACGGCACTTCCTTCGGGGGGCTGTCACCCCACCCCTCCGGGCGTATATGTCCAGCTCAGGGCAGCCCAAAGAAGGCCCCCAGGACTGAACCGGCCTCATCGTCCAGATTGTTCGGACAATGCCGCCGAGAGAGATGCTGACACCGACTCAGGGCGAGCGTCAACCCCATCGTTCGCATTGACTGGACAATGGACTCGGCAGAGCGGTTTCATAGACCCATGGCAGCAACGACCCGAGCTGGGCGACCCCCGATGTACCAGCAGATCGCCGACGCCCTCAGGGAGCAGATCGCCACTGGCGCCGTCGGCGTCGGCGACCGCTTGCCGACCGAAGCTGAGCTGAGCGAGAAGTACGGCGCTGGGCGGGGCACCGTGCGGCAGGCTCTTCAGACCCTGGTCAACGAGGGTCTAGTGGTGCCTGCCCGGCCCCGTGGCTACTTCGTCCGCGAGCGCCGACCCATGGTCTTCCGGCCGCAGGAGGAGTTTCGGGCACGGCCGTACTCCGAAGAGATGGACGCCTTTGTCACCGAGCACTCGGCAGACGGACGCGAGCCGCACCAAAGCATCGACGTGACCATCGTGGAGCCGCCGGCGGACATCGCCAAGCGCCTGAACCTGGAACCCGGCCAACTGGCGGCGGTACGTCGGCGCATCCGGTCGCTCGACGGGGAGCCGTTCAACCTGAACGACACCTACTTCCCGCTAAGCATCGTGCAGGACTCGGAGATCATCCGGCCGGCGGACATAGTACGCGGCGCCAACCAGGTTCTCAGCGAAATGGGCTATCGACAGGTTCGTGCAATCGATGAGCTGTACGTTCGGATGCCGACCCCAGAGGAGTCCAAGCGGCTGCAACTGGGGGCGGGCACGCCTGTGGCTCAGCATGTCCGCACCGGGTACGCAGAAAACGGCTGCCCGGTCCGCGTGGCCGTGTCCATCCTGCCTGGCGACCGGCACGTGATCACCTACGAGCAGGAGCGCGACCCAGAGGATGCCGACAATGCCTGAGCTTGAGATTCGACCTGCCAGCAGAGACCAGCTCGGGGAGGTCGAAGCGCTGCTCACCGGAGCAAGCGAATGGCTGGCATCGCGCGGGATTGATCAGTGGCAGTTCCCTCCACGTCGCGACCGGCTGGTCAGCGCCATGGACAGGGGAGAATGCTTCCTCGCCTGCCTTGACGGGGTGCCCGTGGCCACCTTCACCGTGGATGACCAGGCAGACCCGGAGTTCTGGGAGGCATCCGATGCACCGGAGGATGCCCTCTATGTTCACCGCATGGCGGTGGCGCGGGAGGTTGCCGGGCGCGGCCTTGGGGGCAACCTCCTGGACTGGGCGAGCGACCGCGCCGCGGCCAAGGGAAAGCCGTTCCTGCGCCTCGATGCATGGAAGACCAACCCAGGGCTACAGAGCTACTACCTTGGCCAGGGGTTCCGCCTGGTGCGGGTGGTCGACCTGCCGCACAGGCCGTCGGGAGCGCTCTTCGAGCGGGCAGTGGCCGGCATGGAGGGTGGGCACAAGGTGACTGGTCTCGCAGGTGCCCGCAACTGACGGTGCTCGGGAGCCCGAGACATGGGGGCTTTCCACCCCTCCACCGTTCGGCTAGCTGCAGCCCAGCCGCTGACGGCCCGCGCTGAGCCCGCCCCCTGGCGGGGTCGGGCCCCGTCATCGTCACTGCCTACGCGTGGAACCGCTGACATCACTTCTCGACATCAACACATGCGCACGGCAGCGAACTGGCACGTCTCGATGAGCACTTCATTCCAGGCCTTCGGATCAACACGTGCTGGTCCCGGATGGTTGTGTTCGAGCTTGTAAAGCGGGGGTCGTCGGTTCGAACCCGACAGGGGGCTCAGCCTCAGCGCAATGCAAAACGCCCCGAACCGGGATCCGGTTCGGGGCGTTTTTGCTGGTGAAGTCCACGTAGAGTCCACATCCCCCGGTGGGGGTGGCGGCCTCGGGATCTTGCCGGGTGGCGGGAGGGCGGGCCGGCTACTCGGGCCGTGCCCCACCCGTGCCCGATGCCTCCGGAGGCTCGCCCTTGGCGAGCGCCTGGCGGACCGCCTCACCCATGCGGTCGGCGATGGCCCGGTCGCGGTCGCTGGTCATGTGCTGGTAGATCAACGCGGCCCGGGTGGTGCTGTGGCCCATCCTGGTCATCAGCTCCCGGGTGCTGGCCCCGTTCTGCGACGCGAGGGTGTTGCCCGTGTGCCGAACGTCGTGGAAGTGGATGTCCGGGGACACGCCGGCCTTCGCCTTGGCCGCCGTCCAGTCGTCCCGGAAGTTGCTCCGGCGCAGGTGGCCGCCGCGGGGGCCGACGAAGAACAGGCCGTCCTGCCCCTTGGCCGCGTGGCGCTCAAGGTGGTGCTCCAGGTCCGGGACGATCAGGTCGGGGAATGCGACCGGGCGGAAGCCGGCGCGGCTCTTCGGGGCCTTGACGAACAGCGTGCCGTTGCTCAGCTCGGCCTGGTTCCGGCGGACCCACAGAATGCGCGCTTCCACGTCCACGTCCCGGCGGCGGAGCGCGGCCAGCTCCCCGAAACGGAGGGTCGTGAAGGCCGTCAGGAGAACCAGTGCACGCCACTGCGGCTGGATGGCACCGGCGACGGCGAACACCTCTTTGACCGTCAGCACGGGACGTTCCGGTACGTCGTAGGTGTCGGCCCCGTCGATCCGGCAGGGGTTGCGCTTGACCACCTCGTCATCCACGGCGGTGTTCATGATGGATCGCAGCAGGACGTACGCCTTGACCACGGTCGGTTCGCCAACACCCGACTCCAGCAGATGTGTTCGCCAGGATCGCACCCGCGGGGCCGCAATCTCCGAGACGAAGCGCTCACCAAAGGTCGGCTGGATGTGCAGCCGGAGCACGCCCTCGTACCGCTCCCGCGTGGTCTCCTCCAGCTTGCGGTCCTTGAGCCAGCGCTCGGCGTACTCGCCGAACGTCACCTTTCCAGCGTCGGGGTCGGACCACACGTCGCGGCTGATGTCGGCCTCAAGCTGGCTGAGCCTGATCTCGGCATCGGTCTTGGTGGCGTAGGTCTTCTCGTCCGGCCGGCGCTGGCCGGTCACCGGGTCGTAGTAGCGGACCTGCCAGCGGCCGGAGGGCAGTTGGCGGACGGAGCCGAAGCGGCGGCGGTTGTTCTTGGGCATCAGGCAGCACTCCTGTGGTTGGCGCGGCGTGCGCCGATCGGCTGCACGGTGTTGGCGGCGATGAACTCGGCGATGGCGGACTCCGGGATGCGGACGTGGCGGCCGACCTTGACGAAGGTGATCCGGCGTTCCTCGATCAGGCGGCGGGGGAAGCGCTCGCCACTGGTGTTCCAGGTGCCCAGAAGCTCGGCGACCTCACGGACGTTCAGTAGTCGCTCTGGCGCGGCTGATCGGGTCTGTGGGCGGTCAGTGGTGGTGCCGGCGGATAGGCGGCGCTTGGAAGTGGCGGTGGTCACTGCGGCTTCTCCTTGGTGGAGCGGGCGGGGTGACGGTCTGGGCGGTCCGCGTGGTGGTGGGCGGGCCGGGGTGTGGTCGCGGGGGGAGAGCGGCTCGGCGGGGTTGGCGGTGAGGTGGGTGAGTGCGCGCGGTTGTCCGAGGTGCGGATTTCTGCGTCATTGCGTCATCAGCGTCATTTAGGCCTCTGACCTGGGGTTTTGCGTGACGCAGCGGCGGGGGGCTGCGTCATGGGTGCGTCATGGGCTGCGTCATCGCATGACGCAGATGACGAAGGATGACGCAGCGGCCGTCGTCTGCGTCATGGCTGTCGCCGCAGGTCGGGGGCCGTTTTCCGGCCCGTATGACGCACATGACGCAGCGTCTTCCTACTTAGGAAAAAAGAGGGGCTGGCTGTTGTAGTAGGCGGCCCCTCGTAGAGCGAACAGCCGACAAGCAAGAGGAGCACCCGGTGCCGGCGGCGGGTGCTCCTCTTGCTTGTCCGGCGGCGGTGCGGATCAGATCAGCGGCTGCTGCTCATGCGGGGGTGCGGTGGCCGGGCGGGCCATTTCGAGGTAGCGGCCCTCGCTGGTTCGGCCCGTGTCGATGAGGACACCGCGGGCCGCAAGGGTCGGCTGGAGACGCTTGAGCCGGTCGGAGAGGACTTTGCCAGTGGTCGGCCAGCCCTTGGGCAGGGAACGGAGGTCGTCGCCGCTGAAGAGGCGGCTGAGGCAGTGCAGCCACTCGGTGGAGGTCATGCGCTGCGCCTCGCCCGGGGCGATGGTCTCGGCGTGCTTGAGGACGGTCTGCGCGAGGAGGTCGCCCTCGATCACGTCGTCGTTCAGGTCGTCCAGGCTGGCCCGGTAGGCGGTCAGCGCCCCGAGGCCGGTCGCCGCGTCGAGCTGCGCGCACAGGTGGGCGAAGTCCGCCATGCGCAGGTCGGTGGGGGTCTCCGCCTCGGCCGCGCGGACCTTGACCGTGAGGTCGAGCAGGGACCCGAGGACGACGGGCAGCACGTCCGCGTACTCCGCCCACAGTTCCGCCTCGGTACGTCGCACGCGGGGCCGCTCCAGGCGGAGCGGCAGGAGGCGTTCGGCGAGGTCGGGCCGGATGACGCCGACGTCGATGCCGGTCAGGAGCAGGGGCCGGCGGTAGCTGGCGCGGTGCACGTCGCCGTCGGTGAACAGGGCGCGCTTGACGCTCTCGGCTCCGGTCACGATGCAGCACATGGCGTCGGACAGGTCCGGGGTCATGTGGGAGAGGTTGTCCAGGGCGGTGACCCACCCGGCCGCCACGGCAGCGATCAGGTTCTCCTCGTCCTTTGGTGCCCTGCGCAGGTCACCGCTCATGCCCTCGATGATCCGCACGAGCATCCGGCCGCCGGTGGACTTGCCTGCACCCTGCGGACCGGTGAGGAACGGCGCCGGGACGGGGACGGACGGCCCGAGGCACCCGATCAGCCACGCGATGGCCAGGCACTCGGCCTGGGCGTTGGCGAAGTTGCACAGCCTCAGCAGGAGGTCGATCCCCTTGCCGTCGGTGTCCTTGGCCGGCAGCGGCAGCTCACCGGTGAGCTGAGTGCGTCGCCAGCACACCTCACGCGGGTCCGGGGTGGCGATGTCCCAGCCGGTGGGGTGGATGCGCACGGACAGGCCGTCGCTGCGGCCGAGGTCGAGCCAGGTGGCCCCGTCGAACCCGGGGGCCACGCGGATGTGAACGGGCTGCACGTCCTCGGACAGGGCGAGCGCTTCGATCAGGTCCAGCGCCTCCTTGAGGGCGGTCCCGTTGAACACACCGACCCCGTCCTTGAACAGGCCGACCATGAGTTCCTGGCGGTGGCTTCCCGTCGTGCCCTGCGAGCGGATCGGACGGGCCACCGGGTGCCCGGTCCGCTGCGCGTACACGGTCCCGTCGGCGGTACGGAAGTACCGGAAGTGCATCTGCGCGTAGTCGGCGATGATCGCGCGCGCGGGGTTCTTCTCGTCCTCGGCCACGGCTACATCCCCAGCCGGGTCAGGGCGTTGGCCCACGCGTCGGCGCAGTGCCGCGGCGACTCGCCCTTGGCCTGCGCGGCGGTGAACAGCCGCGCGGTGTGCGCCTCGGTCAGGCACCCGCACCGCCCGTGCGTCGCCAGCACCGCGAGGAACGCCCCGAACACGGTGGCGTGCACCGCGCCGGCGGCCGCGGTGATGCGCTGCTCCGCCATGGCGATGCCGCGCTCCAGGAAGGTCGGGGTGCGGTGGGGGCACGTCCCGCCCCCGGCCGGTGCGGGCACCGTGACGGCCGCCGGCCGGACCGGGGCGGGCTCCCGCACGACCAGGTCGCGGACCACGTCCGGCAGGACGGCCATGGTGCCGGTGCCGGGACCGAGCCACCGGGCGTACTGCATGGACGACTTGATGTCCACGTCGGGCCGCACCGCGTTCCGAGAGGGCATGACGCCCCGGTAGAGCCAGTGCTCGCCCCGGGTGGTGGCGACCGTCCGGGTGGCGGGCAGGGTGGCGTGCGCCCACGCGATGGCTTCCGCGTTGTCGAGGTCCACGACGGTGATGCCCGCGCCGCCGGGGTGGTAGGCCACCGCGGCTGCCTCCCGCCACGCCCATGCCCACGCCTGGGAGGTGATGACGTTCGGGTCGGTGGTGGCGGCGGCCCAGCCGTGGCACGGCTTCGGGCAGGTGCAGGGGCCCGGGGTCTTCATGTTCGGCCGGCCGCCGCACGCGTTTCCGGCGCAGTTCCGGCAGTTGCCGAACGTCTTCTTCCCGGCGCGCAGCGGCAGCACGGGCACGCCGGAGGCCGCCAGGAAGAGCGCGGCGGTCAGGCGTTCTCCCCGGATCTCAGTCGCATGGGTCATGCTGGGTGTCTCCAGTTCTCTGTGATGGTGCTGGATAGGCGGCGGCCCCGGTTCTTGCCGGAAGGGGGCCGCCGCTGTCGTCTGCTGCGTTCCCGGCGCAGACCTTGTGCGCGGGCCTGCGCTGGTCGTCGCGGAGCGGGGTGGGTGGGCCGCACCAGCGGCAGGGCAGGGTGCGGGTGCGGTCGTAGTGGGAGGCGTCGCGCCAGTCGAGGTGGGCGGCCACAGCGCCGGTCCTAGGCGGCGAGCGTGGCGGGCCCGGCGGCGAGCCGGGCGGCGGCCTGGTGGCCGATGAGTCGGGTGTAGGCGGGTGGGATGGCTTCGGCGAGCTCGCGGCGGACGTCGGTCCAGTGGATGCCCATGGCGTCCTGCCACTGCGGGACGCTGCCCTTGCCGCCGCCGTTGCCGTAGACCTGGAAGTAGCGGCCCTGCTGCTCGGTGACCAGTCGTCCGTGGCGGTAGCCGATGGTCAGGCCGCGGTGCGGGACGTGGGCGGGCCGGTCGAGGGTGAGGCCGCCACCGGCCTCGAAGTTGCGGTGCCTGAGCACCCGCAGGCCGAACATCTCCCCGCACAGCGTCAGGTCGACGCGCATGCGCTTGGAGGCGCGACCGGGGGGCTGCTCGATCACGTACGGCCGCCCCGTGGACTCCAGCGCGGTGCGGGTCGGCTCCAACAGGTCCGGGTAGCGGTCCCGTTTGGCGGCGTTGGTGCCGGCGGTGAGGGTGCAGTCGAACTGGCAGGGCGGCCCGGCCGAGATGAGATCGAACCGGTGGCCGTGGGCGGTGATGGCCTCGACGGCGTCGGCGCGCAGGAACGCGAAGGGGTAGCGGGGTTGGTCGAGGACGTCGACGCCGACGACGTCGAATCCGGCGAGGTGGAAGCCCATGCCGGTGCCGCCGATGTTGCAGTAGGCGTCCAGCACGGTCATGCCGTTCCACGGCCGCCGCGGCAGCACGGCGGCGGCCGGGCGGGCACCGAGCGCGAGAGCGAGTTCGGTCACCGGGTTCCTCCTGGTCAGCGGTTGCGGTTGGTCATGTTGACGCTCACGTTCACGGCGCCCTGCCCACCCCGGCCCCCGCCCCCGCCGGTGGTCTTGAGGAGCCAGACGACGGCGAGGCCGGCGGCCACGAAGCCGAGCGCGGTGGTGGCGGCGGCGAGGGCCTGGGCGAGGAAGCCGATCCCGATGCCGGCGCCGCCGATCCCGATGCCGCCGGCGACCAGGCGGGCGGGCCACGGGTCCCGGGCCCCGACGGCGGGCAGGTGCTGCGGGAGCGGGGCGGGGGCGTAGAGCACGGGGGCGGCGTGCTGGGCGGGCACCGGCAGCGCCGCGGCCGGGTGGTAGAGGGCGGGCGGGGCGGCGAGCGGGGCCGGGGTGGCGTAGTAGGGGGTGCCGTCCGGGGTGTAGAGCACCGGGGCGGCGGGCGGCTGAGGGCTGGCGAAGTGGTCCACGTGCTTCTCCCGTCAGGGGCGTGCGCGGTGGGTGTCAGGGCGGGGTGTCAGAGGGCGTCAGAGGCCGTCTGACACCCCGTCTGCCTAGGGGAATGGGTGTCAGGGGGTGTCAGGTGTCAGGGGTGTCAGACCATGGCCGGGGACGGCGTGATCCGGTACCGGCCCTTCTGCGCGGCGGGGACCAACCGGCCGTCCTCGACGAGGCGGCGGAACTCCCCGGAGACCCACGGGCGGGAGCGGCCGAACCGGGCGGCCTGCTCCATGACGTCCTTGGGGCCGATCACCATCACCCCGTCCTGTTCGAAGGCGGCCACGATGGCGTCCATGGCGGCGCGGGCCTGGTCGGGGGTGAAGTCCGGGGCGGCCGACCCGGGGCCGAAGACCGTGTCGGCGAGGGTGTCCGGGACCGGGGGCAGTTCGGCCTGCGGGTCCAGACCCTCGTCCTCCGGGTCCACCCGCCGCTCCGCCCCGCTGTCGTCCTCGTCCACGTACACGCTGTCCTCGTCCTCGTCGTCGCTGCTGTTCCGGGCGTGGCGGTCGGCGTAGGCGCGGCCGACGGCGGCGGTGGCGGCCTTCGCGGTGACGGGGTCGACCTTGGCGCCGTTGCGCTTCGCCCACGCAGCGAGCTGTTCCATGACGCGGGCGGCCTGGCCGGTGAAGCGCCAGGTGCGGCCGGGCGCGCTGTAGCGCTGTTCCTCAACGCCGGGGGTGACGAGGTAGCAGTAGCCGGGGCGGCGGTTGCCCCAGGCGCCCGGGTGCGCGCCGGCGTCGAGGACCGGGCCGGGCAGGGCCATGCCCTCGTCGCGGGCGTCCAGACCGAAGGCCAGCGCGCTGGGCAGGCTCGCGCGGGTGCTGGTGGAGATCTGGTCGTGGCTGGGGCGCTGGAGGCTGATGACCAGGGCGATGCCGGCGGAGCGGGCTTCCTGGGCGGCGCCGGTGAACGCGTCCTCGCCCATGAAGCGCAGGGTGTTCGCGGCCTCCTCGAACCAGGCGACGAGGAACGGCATGCCCTCGCAGCCGCAGGCGCGGCCCTTCTGGCACGAGTGCCTACGGTCGCTCTGCTGCTCGGCGGCGGCCGGCGTCCACTGGCGGTAGCCGTGGGCGCCGAGCCACCGGGTGCGGGCGGGGATGACGGCCTGCAGGGCGGTGACCATGGTCTCGGTCTCGGCCCCGCCCTCCACGGCCCAGTCCAAACCGGGCCGCAGCGGGCCGAAGTCCTGGAACGCCTTCGGGTCGGACAGCCACACGATGACGTCGCGGCGGCCCATGATCTCGGTGAGGACGTTCAGCGCGCCGTCGCCCTTGCCGGAGCCGGACACGCCGAAGATCCCCAGGTGGGTGGAGTTGCGGCCGGCCTGCGGGTCGCCGGGCAGCCACAGTTGCAGCGCGGAGCCGTCGTCGTAGCGGCCGATGACCAGCGGCTCGGCGATCGAGCCGCCGACGTTGGTCGGCATCTCCCACTCGACCACGTCCGCGAGCATGTCCCGCGGGACGACCACCAGGTCGCCCCGGCGGGCGGAGCCGGGATCGGGCAGGTACCGCACCGCGGTGGGTGCGACGTCCAGCGCGGAAGCCAGGTTCGGCAGCGCCTTCGCGACGTCGTCGTTGGTCAGCTCCCCGGCGGGCAGGACCAGGGCGGCGGTGACCCGGTTCGGCTCCACCTCCGCCTTCCTGATCCTGGTCCCGGCGAGCTTCACCTTCTCCAGCAGCGAGCCGTCCGTGTCGGCGGCGACCTGGACGGCGTCGGGGTTACGGCGCATCACCTGCCGCACGTTCCACGACAGCGCGAGGACGCTGCCGCCGAGCCAGAACGTGCCGAAGGTGACGCTGTTCCACCCGGCCAGCGCCACCCCGGTGAACCACCCGCTCCCGGCGGCGACGGTGACCGCCGAGTGCAGGCGCCGCTGCATGGACGTCGTCTTGCCCACCCACGCGGTCGCCCCGGTGAGCGCGACCGACCCGAGGGTCAGACCGACCGCGTACCCGGTGGAGCCGTGCGCCGGCACCCACGCCAGCGTCCCGGCCACACCCGTGGTGCCGGTCAGGATCCACGGCGGGGTGTAGGGCTTGGCCCGGTGCGCGATCCACGCGGCGATGCCCTTGCCGGTGCTGGCGCCTTCCAGGTTCTCCCGGTGCTGAGCCTCCGGGTCGACGGTGTCCTTCTTCGCCATGGGTGTGCTCCTCTCAGAACTGGAACGGGCGCCGCTGCTGCGGGGCGGGGCGGGGGGTCATGACGTCGGCGTACTCGCGCTGGAAGGCGGCCCACGCGGCGGCCGCGTCCTTCGCCGCGTCGGTCAGGGCGTCGGCGGCCTTGGCGAGCTTCTTCGCGACGGCGCGGGCCCGCATCTTCTGCTGGAAGACGTGGTCACCCGCCGCGCCGGGGGCCTGCTCCAGCGCGGCCTTGAGGATCTCGGCCGCGACCTCCACCTCGATCGCGGAGTACGAGGCGAACGCCCGCAGCGCCTCGCAGTAGGAGCGCACGTCGGCGGCCGAGTAGAACGCGGGCTCCGGCAGGGCCAGGGCCGAGGTGCGGTTCACCCCGGTGCCGGGGTTCGCGGCCGCGCCCGTCTGCGGGGCGCCGCCCCCGCCGCCGGCAGTGGTGTTCTTGTTGACGTTGATGTTGAGCCCGGGGGAGAACGTCGCCCCGGCCCCGAAGCCGTTGCGGGTGGCGCCGCCCGCGGCGGGACCGTTGGGGGTGGCGCCGTTGGTGCCCCGGGTCTGCCGGGGCGGGGTGTTCGCGGTGGTCATGGTGGTGTCCTCTCTCAGGCGGCGAGCGGCATGCGGTCGGCGCAGGGCAGGCAGGTGCCGAGGTGGGCGGGCAGGACGTAGCCGGCGTCCGTGCCGCAGGTCGAGCAGGTGCGGCGGGCCTGGTTGGCCTTGGCGAGGGCGGCGGCCCTCGCGTCGGTCATCGGGCGGACGGGCTTGGCGAGGGTGAGGCGGTAGAGGTAGGCGGCCCGCACACCGGTGGTGGTGCGGCGGGAGCGCCAGAGGATCTGTCCGGCGACGGGCTGACCGCCGGGGCGCAGGCCGCGGGCGCGGAGCTGTCGGCGGGTGAGCAGGCCGGCCGGGGCCATCCGCCACGGGTAGGTGGGGGTGCCGCCGTGCCGGTCGCCGGCCGGGTCCCAGAAGCAGGGTCGGCCCACGGCTACTCCCCGGGGGTGTCGGCGACGGCGAACAGGTCCACCGGCACGCCCTGGTACTCGCCGGCGGCGCGCAGGCACGCGCCGTGGCGGCAGGCGCTGTAGCCGGTCCGGGACGGGTCGAGGTCGAGCACGGCGCGCCAGTGCTCGAAGCGGGTGAGCGAGTCGTGGATGACCAGGCACACGCCCCAGTCCAGGTCTCCGGTGTCGGTCTCGTACTCGCACAGCTCGAACTTGTCGGGCTGCATGTCGCCGTGCGCGGCGAGCAGCGTGAGCAGCACGTGGGCGGCGTCGTCCCGCGTGGTGAGCTGGGTGTCCATGGCGGATTCCTTCCTGGTCAGGCCGCGACGGCCTGCGGGTAGCCGGAGGCGATCAGCTCGGCGGCGTCGGCGCGGCGCTGGGAGGCGGTGGCGATGGAGACGTCGAGGGTCTCGGCGATGGTCTTGAGTTCGACGGCCTCGGGGTTGCCGTCGCCGTCGGCGAGGATCATGCGGGCGACCCGGCGGGTGGCGCGGGCGGCCGGGGTCAGCTTCGCCGCGTCCTCGGCTTCAACCGCGCGCAGCTCCGTTTCAGCGGCACGGGCCCGTGCTTCAAGCGCGCGCAGCAGGGAGGCCCCGGAGGCTTCCTCGTCCTCGATCCGGGCGCGCTCGGCGGTGGCCGCAGCCTGGCCGGCTTCGGCCGCGCGGCGGCGCGCTTCAGCGGCGCCCTCCTCGGTTTCAGCCGCAGCCTTGGCCGTTTCAGCGGCGCGCAGACGGGCGCCCTGGGTGGCCTCTTCGTCCTCGGCCCGGGAGCGCTCGGCGGTGGCGGCCAGGCGCTCCGTTTCAGCGGTGCGGAGCCGCGTTTCAGCGGCAGCGCGTTCCATTTCAGCGGCGGCCTGGTCGGTTTCGGCGGCGTGCTGGCGGGCGTCGGCGGCCTGCTGCTCGGCCGCTGCGGCCTTCAGGTCGTCCTCGGCCTGGTCGAGCCGTTCGGCGACCTCGGCTTCGCGGCCGGCGGCCAGGGTTCGGGCGTGGGCGTGGGCCTTGGCGGTCGCGGTCTCGGCGCCGACGTCGTACCCGGCGGCCTCCACCCGGCCCGCCGTGCGGAGCGCGGAGATCTGGGCATCGGCGGCGCGGGCCTCGGCACGGGCCGTGACCTCGGCCTCGAACGCAGCCGTGCGCTCGACCCGGAGCCGGGTCCGTTCCTCGGCCTCCAGGGGCAGGGCGAGGGCCTCGTCCACGCTCAGCCCGAAGCGCTCCATGGTGAGCGGAAGCCGCTGGTCAGCGGGGGCCTTGTGCCAGTCGCCGCCGTGCTCGCGCTCCAGCATCACCCGGTAGACGAGACGCTCGCGCTCCAGCTCGACCGCCCTCGGGTAGGAGGGGATGCCGTTCAGGCGCATCCGTCGGTACATCCGCCAGGACGGCAGCGGGGCGAGCAGCCAGCGGTGCAGCGGCACCCCGTCCGACTGGTGGCCGGCCTCGATCCGGGTGATCCGGATGACCAGGCGCCGCCCGGCCTCTACCGCTGCGACGAACATCACCGGGATGACCGCGTGCATCGCCGTCCCGGTCGGGTCCTTGAGCAGCGGCCCGGCGGACGCGGCGTTGAAGTAGATCGTGGCGGCGGTGAAACCGTGGGCCAGAAGCCTGAGCACCGGCCACGGCGTGAGCTTGCGGATCAGGTGCAGGTCCAGGGCGAGCAGGGCCACGATGCCGGCGTCGACACCGACCGGGAACGCGTAGCTGAAGTCCCCGAAGTGGTGCTTGAAACCGAGGTCCCGCAGTGCGGAGTAGGAGCCGGAGAAGCCGATCCCGGCGAGCACCGCACCGCCGACCGCGGCCAGGACGGTGAGGCCCAGCATCAGCCTCTCTGGGGCGCCGGCCCGCGTGGTTGAAGCGGAAGCGGCCGGGGTCGAAACGCCCGTAGGTGCGCTCATGGTCGTCATCGGGCACCCCCGGCGGCCTTCGCGCGGGCCTTGCGGCGCCGCTCGCGGATCGTGTGGCGCTCGGCGGCGTTCAGGCTGCCGAAGACGCCGTGCTTCTCGCCCCGCTCCAGCGCCAGCTCCAGGCACATCAGCCGGACCGGGCAGCCGGCGCAGATCATCCGGGCACGGCGCTCGGCCCACTCGGCGGCGGCCGGACCCATCTCGTCCGGGTCGGGGTAGAACATGTTGGTGTCGAGCCCGGCGCAGGCGGCACCGTGCAGGTCACCAGCCGGGTCCGGCGTGTACTCGGAGAGCACGGTGGCCGCCGGGCGGGCGGCCCGGTGCGGGGCGGTGGTGCCGGCGAGGCGCAGGGTGTGACGGGCGGTCATGCGGCGGCCCGCCAGGTCTGCACCCGGCGGCGCTCGGCCGTGTGCATCAGCGCGGAGGCGAAGCCGGCCGCCGGGCCGTCCAGGTCCCGCAGGATGTCCCGCGCGGCGTCGAGCCGGGCCCGCCGCTCGTCCGCGGTCTCGTCCTCGGTGCCGGTGAAGAGCTCGGCGTCGAAGCCGAAGCCGAAGGCGAGTTCTGCGAACTCGGCCGGTGTCATGGCCTCCTGGCCTGCGACAATCAGTCTCATGGATTCACCTCGTCCAGTCAGGGGTGGGCCCGCAGGGCCGCCGCGCGATCCTTGGCCGGGAGCGCGGCGGCCCGTCGCATACGGGCCAAGCCACTCGTCGAATCACGAGCAGCCGCGGAACCCGGCGCGCAACCGCCGCTGTGAGGCGGTCGGCGCGCGCCGGGAACCGTGATCGCTGGTGAGCGACCGGAAACGGTGGGCCCCGCCCACTGTCAGCGGCGGGGCGGGAGATGGATCTGGGCCGTGCACATAGCCGGCTCCTCAGGTCAAAGCCCCTAGCAGGGCTAGTCATTGGGGTTGCCCGTCCTACGGGCGTCAGGTCTTTACGGGCCTGGTCCGGTGCCTCTCTCTGCTCAGCACCAGCAGGGCGGCGCACTCCCGGATCGGGATGTGCTGCGTGGCTCGCTGCCGCCGGCGACGTCACCCGGTCGCCACGGGGGCGGTCTTGACCCGCCACGTGCGTTGGGACTCCGCTGGTCCACTCGGCTCGCCATCCAGCCGTACGTAATCGGTCTGGTCAGCGTCCGTCCGGCCCAACACCCCCGAAGGGATGGCATGCCACGCGTAGGGGGAGGGCACGTGTCGCGGTGGTTCAACTCCCCGGCCTGCCTGAGCAGCCTAGGTGCCTGCCGCGATCGCCGCTCTCGCGTCGGTCCCGCACGATCAATATGAAGTCGGCACCCTCGCGGCGACGACGTTCTCAAGGGTCAAGCGCTGCCTTTGGGTCCCCCCTCCGGGCGCACTTCTCCAGCTCAGAGCAGCCCAAAGAAGGCCCTCCGTGTCGCTACCGCTTCTCTCGGTTGCGACACTCACAACATAGAGAACCTGCCTAGGCAGGTCAAGAGAGTTGGGTTTCTCGCGTCTGTTGGGCACCTGCCCTAGCATTGGCCTATGGCCCTAGACCCGGATGACTCTCGCCCCCCGTATCAGCAGGTCAGCAGCTCTCTGCGGGCCTCGATCCTCACGAAGAAGCCTGGCTTCGAGACCGGCGACAAACTTCCCTCCGGCCCTGAGCTGGCCAAGCATTTCGGCGTGGCGCGCGGCACGGTGGACAAGGCTCTCGACCTACTCCGCACCGAGGGGCTGATCGTGACCCGTCAGGGAAGCGGCTCCTTCGTGCGGGAGCGCACCTCGCGGCCGGTCGGGCTCCGGCCCCACCTTGAGGCGGCCTTCGAGCAGCAGCAGGTGACTCTCGACTTCGCTGGCTTCTCCAGCGAGACGCTGCACAATGCGCTGCAGGAGCCGCTCGACAAGGTCCGCTCCGGCCGGCTGACCCCGGAGTCCATCACCGTTCGGTTGCTGCTGCCGGACACTACGGAGCCGATGGCTGTGCCTGTGCTTGTCGACGGACTCAAGGACGAGGTGGCGCTCCGCGAGCGGGCCCGGAACATCGCGCTGACCAACGCTGGCGGCATCGCTCACTCCGTCGAGGTCCTGGCAGAGCTGGGGCTGGTTCAGTCGGCGAGCGTCCAGGTCAAGGTCCACCGGGCATCGAGCCTGTTCAAGCTGTACATCCTGAACCGGGCAGAGGCCTTCTTCGGTTTCTATCCATTGCGCGAGCGGACCATCCCGGTCGACGGTGAAGACCACACCTTCTTTGACGTGACCGGCAAGGACACCACCCTGTTCCACCATGCTGCCGGGCCGGATGACGCATCGCTCGGTTCGCAGTATGTTCAGCAGGCTCAAATGTGGTTCGACAGCGTGTGGACCACCATTGCCTATGAGCGTCAGCCATGAGTGCGGCCCCCCAGACGCTCACGGACGTGCTCCGGCCTGTGAAGCACGTGCTGCTCGACTTCGACGGCCCGGTGTGCTCTGTGTTCGCGGGGCTGCCGGCCCCGGAGGTGGCGGACCGGCTCCGCCGGGGCCTGCTCGCCTCTGGCGGACTGGCCCCCGCCGGGGCCGAGCGTGAGGTCGACCCGCTTGCACTCCTCCGCCTGATCTCGGATACCCGACCCGAGCTCACCGCTAGTGCAGATGGAGCTCTGGCAGAGTTGGAGACCGAGGCCGTGCGTGTCGGCCAGCCCAACGCGGGTGGCGAATCCGTTCTGCGTGCCTGTGCCCGCTCGGGCCGCTCCGTGTCGGTGGTCAGCAACAACGCGGGCGTCGCCATCGAGACTTACCTAGCCGACCGCGGCCTGAGCGCCTACGTGAGCGGAGTTTTCGGCCGCGTCCCGGGCAACCCGTCGTCGATGAAGCCGAACCCGCGCCTCCTTCTCGACGCAATGGAAGCTGCGGGCAGCCCGCCAGAGGACTGTATCTTCATCGGCGATGCGGCACGGGACGTTGAGGCCGGACACGCCGCCGGTGTCTGCACCATTGGCTACGCCAACAAGCCCGGAAAGGAAACCAAGTTGGAGGCTGCCGGCGCCATCGTGGTTGTGGAATCGATGCGGATCATTGCAGCTGCTCTTCGCTGAGATGGCGCTGCCCGTAGGCCCGGCCTGTGACGCTTTTGGCCCAATCAGGTGTCGAAGCGCCTCCGATCCATGAACAGGCAACAGGGCCGGACGGGCACCTGTTGTGTATGCCAATGCCACCGCCGATGACCATGAGTGCTTGTGGGACTTCGAGCATGCAGAGTCCTTGTCCTCACGCTGCGTGAAGAAGTGCGATGCGATCCCAGTGGAGGAAGAATGAGAGGAGGAGATGGCACGCTAAGGCTCAAGTGAATTGGGGTGTCTGGAATGATGTTATCCCAGTCGGGCCCGGGCTGGGCGCAGCTCGTGATGAGTAGTCCACTTATTGCTGCGGCGATCGCTGGGATCTTTGCGATATGCATAGCGATTAGCGTCACTGAAGCAAAGGCCACTAAGCGTCTGGCAGACGCTGCAAGCATTCGAACTGACAAAGAGCGGGAGGACCGCCAAAGGGCCAAGCTGATGTTGCGGCACCAGCTCGTTGATGAGGCGGTCGCGGCCGTATCGGTATGGTACATGTGCTTGCCGTACAAGAATGCCCGCACGGGTCGGCTTGCTGAGCTCGTGGAAGTGGATGGCTTCACGCAAATACATGAGCAATACATGAAGTCGCGAAGCTTGGGTCATGCGCTAGCGGTCAAGCTTGACGCGTACTACGCCTCAGAAGATCTGCATAGAAATTGGCATGCGGTAATGGATCTAGTCTCCGTGCGTTATCACGACGCTATTGGGAGCCTGACTCTGCAATTGCGGCAGAAGAATGCAGACGGCGAGCATAGTGGGCTAACGGTAGGCGAGTTGGGCGATGGCGCATTGGTTTCTCGTCGCTTTCTTGAAGCTTTGGCGGATGTGATGGCCGAGATAGTCGGCGGAGATATCTCGCCTGACGGTCATGTGCGTCAGGTGGCCGGTCCAAGGTCGGTGGCCCAATTGGAGGGGGGCGGGGTGGGCGCCCCCGATGGGGACAGATCTCGTCACGATATGCCTGCGTAGCCTGGCCGCCAGGAGCTTGTCGTCAGGCGATCTTTCTTTCTGCTGAGGCTGGGAGGAATTGCGCCCCCTTTTCATATGGCTGGTGCCTAATGAGCCAGCCCGCGTGCACCATCAAGGCAGAGAGCACCCATGTCCAGTGCGGCATGGCGGGGGTCTGCTGTCGCCTCGGCGGCTCGGCTGCCATTGCCTTGAGATGAACAGGGGGCCGACTGAACCGGGCCTGGCGGTAGGCACCTCGGCCGTGCCCTAGCCGTGCCCGATCGGAGGGGGAACACCGGGGACTGGAGGGTGATCTCGGTGGTGGACTGCCCGAGACCGTGGCGTGACAGCGGCGCAGGTCACACGGCTCCCCCACGCCAATCCTTGTAAAGCGGGGGTCGTCGGTTCGAACCCGACAGGGGGCTCCAGCAGCGAACGCCCCGGACCAGTGCGGTCCGGGGCGTTCGTCGTTCCCGGGCTGGCGCGGGCCGTTCCGCCGGGGGCTCTGCGCGCCCGGGTCAGTGGGGCCGGGGGGCCTGGGCGCCTGTGCCGGACCGGAGTTGGCGCAGGGTCCAGGTGGTGGTGGGGGGTTCGGTGAGGTGGGCAGTGTGGGTGGTGAAGAGTTCGGCGGCGCGGCGGTAGGAGAGGCGGGCGCGGCCGGTGTGGGGGCAGCGGTCGGCGGCGGGGGTGGTCGCGGGGGCGCGACGGTCGGTGAGGAAGAGCGGGCCGGTGGTGCGGCCGGCGAGGAGCAGGGGGAGCAGGCGGGCGGTCCCGGCCTGCCAGCGGAGGGGCGGGGCGGACGGGAGGGTGCGGCGGCGGGGGAGGTCGAGGTCGTCGGCGTCGAGGGCGAGGACGGTCTCGATGGCGGCGCCGCTCTCGTGCAGCAGGTGCCAGAGGACCTGTTCGCGGAGTGGGGCCCGGAGGGCGAAGAGGGCGCGCAGCTGGTCGGCGGTGAGCGGGGCGGGGCCGTCGGCGGTGGCGGGGAGGGGGTGCGGGCGCAGGTCGGTGGTGGGGTCGGTGCGGATCCAGCCGTGGGTGCGCCACCAGGTCACGGCGGCGCGCAGGATGGAGAGTTCGCGGTTGAGCGTGCGCGGGTCGTTGCCGGCGGCGCGGTGGGTGGCGGCGGCCCGGAGGCGGGCGGGGGCGTCCGGGTGGTCGAGCAGGGCGAGGGGGAGGACGGGCGGCCGGGCGCGGCGGCGTCCGGGGCCGGTGGGGGCGGGGCGGTTGGCGAGCGCCCAGGCCCAGGTGTCGAGGGCGATCCGGTAGATGCGGCGGGAGGCGGCGCCGAGGCCGGCGGCGGCCAGGTAGCGCTCGACGGCGACGGCGTACTCGACGGGCTGGGGGCTCTCCACGGGAACGGTTCTTCTTTCCGCAGTAAACGACATCTGGGGGAGGGGTTCAAGAGTAGCCAGTTGCTGCAGTAAACAGCAGTCTGAAGTGCTGAATTGGGGGTATTTACTGCGGCAGGACCAGTCCGTCGAAGAATTGATGCGGAAAGGCTCAACTTTTCCTCCGGAAACCCTTGTTCGCGGCTCTACGGCGGGGGCAGACTTGCCGCCCATGGCAGTGGACACGGAGCAGGTCCCGTCGCGCAGGCAGCGGTCGGGCGGGCGTCTCGCAGTGCTGGGCGAGCGCGATTTCAGGTGGTTCTTCGTCGGGTACGCGACGTCGTTGTTCGGCTCCTCGATGGCGCCGGTGGCGGTCGCCTTCGCGGTGCTCGACGGCGGCGGGGGCGGGACCGACCTGGGGTGGGTGATGGCGGCCCGGATCCTGCCGATCGTGCTGGTGATGCTGGTCGGCGGAGTGGTCGCCGACCGGCTCGGCAGCCGGCGGGTGATGCTGGTGGCGGACGTGCTCCGCTGCGGGGTGCAGGGGGTGTTCGCGGCGGCGCTGGCGGCGGGGCACGCGCCGGTCTGGGTGATGGTCGGGCTGGTCGCGCTCTGGGGGCTCGGCGAGGGCGTGTTCCTGCCGGCACTCGGGGCGCTGGTGCCTGCACTGGTCGCCCGCAAGGAGCGTCTTCCGGACGCCAACGCCCTGCTGGGGCTGGCTCGTTCGGTGTCCACGGTGGCCGGCCCGGCCACGGCGGGCGTGGTGGTGGCGGCGTACGGCCCGGCGGCGGTGCTGCTGGTCGACGCGGTCACGTACGGCGTCGGCGCGCTGGCGCTGGCCCGGCTCGGGGTGGCCGCACCGGAGGAGCCGGGGGAGCCGGAGTCGATGCTGGCGGACCTGCGCGAGGGGTGGTCGGAGTTCCGCTCCCGGCCGTGGCTCTGGATCACCACGGTCCAGATGGCGTTCTTCAACCTGCTGGTCTGGGCGCCCTTCCTGGTGCTCGGCCCGCTGACCGCGCAGCGGGCGCTCGGCGGCGCGCGCGGGTGGGGCCTGGTGATGGGCGTGTACGGGGCCGGCGCGGTGCTGGGCGGCCTGCTGATGCTGGGCCGCAGGCCGGTGCGGCCGCTCGCGGTGGCCACGGCGGCGACCCTCGGCTGGGCGCTCCCCTCGGCGGCCCTCGCGGCGGGTCTGTCACTGCTCTGGACGGCGGCTGCGGCGCTGGTGGCCGGGGTCGGCTCGGCGGTCTGCGGGGCGCTGTACAACTCCACGATGCAGCGTTGGGTGCCGGCCGACGTCCTCGCCAGGGTCACCGCGTTCGGCGGGCTCGGCGCGTTCGTGCTCGGGCCGCTCGGCCTGGCGGCGGCCGGCCCGTTGGCGGACCGGGTGGGTACGGCGTCCGTGCTCGGGTTCGGCGCGCTGTGGCAACTGGCCGCGGGCGTCGTCGTGTTGGCGGTTCCGGCGGTGAGCCGGCGGCGGTGGGACGAACCCGCGGAGCCCGGCGCCGAGGGCGGGCGCCCCGGCCGGGCGGGCAGGGGGTGACACGTCCCGGCGCAGCGCCGGACGCTGCGCGGAACGCCCGCCCGGTCACCCGGGGTGAGCGGGCGCGCAGGGCGGCCCGGGCGGTCGTACGGTGGAGGGAGTACGGGGGCGAACGGAGGAGGTAGGCCATGCCCGGTTCTGTCACCATCAGCCACCACGAGTCGGCGGTCGCCCTGGATCACGCGGACGCCGCGCGGCTCGCCACGGTGCTGGAGGAGCTCGCGTACCTGCTGGATATCCCCGGTCCGAACCGGATCAACGACGCGCAGCTCGGCGCCCTCTGCGAGGGCCGGTCGCCGGACCGGGCCGAGCTGTCGCACTGGTCGCGCGGGATCGCCGCGGAGCTGAAGGGACGGCTCTAGCCGCGGCCGTGCCGGACCGGCCGGAGTCGTACGATGGCGCGCGGGGCGTGTGGTCCTCGCGCGCCTTCCGGGTGCCGGTGCGACCGGCGGAGGAGGGTGGGGGCCCGCGCGTGCCGCATTCCGAGGTGCATTCCGAGTCGCAGTCCGGGCCGCAGTCACGGCGGGTGTCAGGCCCGCAGCCGGGGTCGAGGACAGGCCCGCAGCTGGGGGCGAGGACAGGCCCGCAGCCGGGCCCGATGTCCTGGCTGACCGTGGAGACGCCGTTGCCGAGCGGGCCCATGCACATCGCGGTGACGCCGCTGGGCGTGGCGGCCGCGGGGTACCTGGGGCACGCGGGCGGCGAACTGCCCCACTGCACGGACGAGTCGAAGATCGCCGCCGTCACCGACCGGATCGGCGCCTACCTGGCTGGCCGCAGCCGGGAGTTGGGCCTGCCGATCGACTGGAGCCTGAGCGTCGGGCCGCACCGCGCGGTGTTGCAGACGCTCTGGCGCGACGTGCCGTTCGGGCGGACCATCACGTACGGCGAACTGGCCGCCCGCAGCGGGGTGTTCGAGTCCGTGACGGAGCCGGGGCTGGCGGCCCGGACGGTCGGCCAGATGATGGCCGCCAACCCCGTCGCGCTGCTGGTGCCGTGCCACCGGGTGGTGGCGGCGGACGGGATCGGCGGATTCGGCGGCGGCCGGGTCGGGATCGACGTGAAGCGCTGGCTGCTCACCCTGGAGGGCGTGTTGGAGCCGACGCTGGACTGGAACGGGCCCCTCTGACCGGCGGCCCGGTCCGTGGTGACCGCCGACCGGGCCGCCGGAGCGGGTCCGCCCGGCCGGGCGGACGCGCCGCTCAGTGCACCAGTTCCACCGGGGTGAGGCCGCGGCCGAACGGGGACTGCCGCGGCAGGACCGGCCGGACGCCCGCGACCAGCGTGTAGTCGATGCCGGCGAGCTCCCCGGCGCGGTCGGTGTCGGGCCGCTCGCCGAGCGCCAACTGCACCGCGTTCCAGGGCAGGTTGAGGCCGCACAGGCGCAGCTGGTGCAGGCCGCCCGAGGGCCGGGTGTTGACGTCGATGACCACCGGCTCCCCGGCCAGGTGGCGGAACTGCACGTTGGAGAGGAAGGCCATCCGGGTGGACTCGACCACCCGGCGGGCGGGTTCCAGGTACTGCGGGGCGGTGGTGAAGCTGCGGCGGCGCCGGTGCTTGCTGCGGCCGACGGCGGCGAGCAGGGTGCCGTCGCGGTCGGCGAGGCAGTCCACCGAGACCTCGGGGCCGTCCAGGTAGGGCATCACCAGCAGGTCGGCGGGCCCGGCCGGGCCCTCGGGCGCGGCGGCCTCCAGCGCGGCGACCACCTGGTCGACCTGGACCCGGCTGTCCCAGCCGGCCAGCCGGTGGAGGCCGAAGGGCTCGCGGGTGAGCACCCGGAACCCCTCGCCGCCGGCGCCCGAGGAGGGCTTGAGGCAGGGGGTGAGCCCGGCGGCCTCGATCAGCTCGACGGCGGCGATCAGGTCGGCGGCGGTGCGGACCTGCCACCACGGCGGGGTGGGCAGTCCGGCGGCGGCGATCGCCGCGTAGCCGTCCGCCTTGCTGTCGAAGGCCGCGACGGCGGTGGCGGGTGGGCAGACCAGGGCGGTGCCCACCGCTTCGAACTCCTGCTGGTGCAGGGATATCGCGAGCTGGTGGAGGCGGGGCAGGAAGACGTCGACGGAGTGCCGGGCGCAGTAGTCGAGGGCGTAGCCGACGTAGGCGTCGGGGGTGAGGTCGCCCGGCTCCAGGGTCGCGTGGTCGGCGGCGGCGAGCACGGGGGAGTCGGGGTCGACGTGGGTCGCGTGGACCTCGATCGGCCGCGGGGCCTCGCGCAGCTGTTCGATGAAGAACACGTTCTCGGCGTAGGTGCGGTTGAGCCAGACACGTACGGGGGCGCTCATGACGGCCTCCCAGGGCAGGGGTGAACGAGGGGAGGGCATCCGGTCCGGCCACACTCGTCAACTGGCCCCGTGGCCCTTTGAGGTGGCACCTTAGCGGCCGCCCGCACCGGGGTGGACGGGGGGTCGGCCGGGGCGGTCGGGGCGGGGGCCGGGCCCGGGGCGGAGGCGCGGGGCGGCTGTCGGTGCGCGGTCGGGGGCCGGCCCGGCGGACGGCCGGGCGAGTGGCGGGGTGTGCGGCCGGGCGGCGGCCGGGGCGGGGCATTGTCGAATGTTCGAATAATGGTCGAACTTCTATCGATCAGGTGATCCAGTCGTCCTATTTGTTCGGCTATTCCGACCACTCGAAAGAGTGATTGCGGAGCCCGCCGAATAGGCCCACCATGATTGTTGCAAGGCGACACTTCACCGGGTATTCGAGGGGCTCCCCATGTCGACCGAAACCAACGTCGGTATTCCTGCGCCGGGCGGCGAGTCGCCCGCCCAGCAGCAGAGTCTCGGCACGGCGGGCGCGAGGAACCTCGCGACGACCACCAAGTCCGCGCCGCAGATGCAGGGCATCAGCCCGCGCTGGCTGCTCAGGATGCTGCCGTGGGTCGAGGTGTCCGGCGGCACCTACCGGGTCAACCGTCGCCTGCGGTACGCGGTCGGCCGCGGCCGGGTGGGCTTCGTGAAGACGGGCTCCGAGGTGCGGATCGTCCCGCCGACGCTGCGCGAGGTGCCGGTGCTGCGCGGTTTCGAGGACGACGCCGTCCTGGAGGAGCTGGCCGGGCGCTTCGTCCAACGCGAGTTCTCCGCCGGTGAGGTGCTGGTCGCCGCCGGGGCGCCGATCGACGAGGTCTTCATCATTGCGCACGGCAAGCTCGATCGGCTGGGATCCGGAAAGTACGGCGACGAGACGGTCGTCGGCACCCTTGCCGACGGCGACCACCTGGGCGACGAGGCGCTCCGTCAGGAGGACGGCGCCTGGCCGTACACGGTGAGGGCCGCCACCGCCGGTACCGTCCTGGCGATCTCGTGGCCCTCGTTCCAGGAGCTCGCGGACCGCTCCGAGGCGCTCCAGCTCCAGATCATGGACTACCTGGCCGGCTTCGAGCAGGCGCAGAACAAGCACGGCGAGGCGGCGATCGGCCTCTCCGCCGGCCACCGGGGCGAGTACGAGCTGCCCGGCGCCTTCGTGGACTACGAGCTGAAGCCCCGCGAGTACGAGCTCAGCGTCGCGCAGACGGTGCTCAAGGTGCACAGTCGGGTCGCCGACCTCTACAACCAGCCGATGAACCAGACCGAGCACCAGCTCCGGCTGACCATCGAGGCGCTGCGCGAGCGCCAGGAGGACGAGCTCGTCAACAACCCCGAGTTCGGGCTGCTGCAGAACGCCGAGTACGACCAGCGGATCCAGACCCACTCCGGCCCGCCCACCCCGGACGACATGGACGAGCTGCTGAGCCGCCGCCGCTCCACCAAGATGTTCCTCGCCCACCCCCGGGCGATCGCGGCCTTCGGCCGGGAGTGCAGCCGCCGCGGCCTCTACCCGGACACCGTCGAGGTCCAGGGGCGGCAGGTCTTCGGCTGGCGGGGGGTGCCGGTCTTCCCGTGCAACAAGATCCCGATCGTCGGCGGTAACACCAGCTCGATCATCGCGCTGCGCACCGGGGAGGACAATCAGGGCGTCATCGGGCTGCACCAGACCGGAATTCCCGATGAATACCAGCCGGGCCTCTCGGTCCGGTTCATGGGAATCAGCGAGAAGGCCATCATTTCCTATCTCGTCAGCGCCTACTACTCCGCCGCCATTCTGGTGCCCGACGCGGTCGGCGTCCTGGAGAACGTCGACGTCGCGCACCACCACGACTGATCGGGCCGGTCGGAACCGCGCCGCCCGGCCGGGGGGGGCCCCCGCCCCCCGCGGGGGGCGCCCCCCCCCCCCGCGGGGGGCCCCCCCC
>NZ_JBHJUK010000061.1:47217-49074 GCF_042266225.1 Kitasatospora sp. NPDC056181 | reverse complement strand
CCTGGCCGTCCCCCCAGTGTGCCCCCTGCTGTGGCGTGGGGGTGGACCACGCCACCCCCGCCCCCCCCCCGGCCCGGCCGCCCCCTCCCCCGTCGGTGGGGGCGCCCGCCCGGGACCGGGCGGACGCCTCCAGCCACGCGCTGAGCTCGCGGACGGCCACCAGCCGGACCGCGCCGGCCTCGGTGGTGCACCCGAGCACGCGCTCGCCGTCGAGGGAGGTGGTGACGAACTCCGGCCCGCCCGACTGCCGGTCGAGCGCCCCGGCGAGGTCCCACCGGTCGGAGAGCCGGACCCGGGACCATCCGCGGCGGCGCCGGCCGCCCGCGCCGGGGGTGCCGGGGACGTCGATCAGGAACGCGCCGGCCTCACCGGACGGCCCCTCGCTGGACGGCCCCTCGCCGGACCGTCCCTCGCTGGCGGGCTCGACACCGCCGCACGACCCGCCAACTCCGTCGGACGACCCGCCGCGCGCGAACACCCCCTGCTCGACGGCGAGACGGTGCCACTGCCGGTTGACCTCGGCGGCGAGGTCCGGGTGGTCGGCCGGCACGACGACCGCGGGGTGGTCGCCCCCGGCGCGGACCGCGCGCCAGGCCGCCGCGGCCAGCCTCACCCCCGGGACCTCTCGGCTCCCGACCCGCTCCAGCCCGGCCCGGTCCAGTACGTCGTCCAGCTCGCTCTGCCCACCCGTCATACCGGTCATCATCGCGCACGGATGTCCGCAGGTCGGGGGCGGGAGGCCGTCCGGCTCCGGCCCCCGACGAAGGCGCGGCTACCAGGCGTAGTCCTCCGGGGCCGGCTTGTGGCCGGGGAAGAGTTCGTCCAGCCGGTCGAGCGTCTTCTGGTCGAGCTTGAGGTCGAGCGCGCCCACCGCCGCTTCGAGGTGGGCGGGGGTGCGGGGGCCGATGATCGGGGCCGTGACGGCCGGGCGGCTGAGCAGCCAGGCGAGGGCGAGGTCGGCGGGGTCGGTGCCGAGTTCGGCGGCGAGGTCCTCGTAGGCCTGGATGCGGTCGCGGTTGGCGGCGAGGATCTCGGAGGCGTGGCCCATGGAGCCGCGGACGGCGGTGCCCTCGCGCTCCTTGCGCAGGACGCCGCTGAGGAGGCCGCTGCGGAGCGGGGACCAGGGCAGCAGGCCGAGGCCGTAGTGCTGGAGGGCGGGGACGACCTCCAGCTCGATGGTGCGGTCGAGCAGGTTGTAGAGGGACTGCTCGCTGACCAGGCCGAGGAAGTGGCGGGCGCGGGCGGCCTCCTGGGCCTGGGCGATGTGCCAGCCGGCGAAGTTGCTGGAGCCGACGTAGATGATCTTGCCCTGGGTGACCAGGACCTCCATCGCCTGCCAGATCTCCTCCCAGGGCGTGTCCCGGTCGATGTGGTGCATCTGGTAGAGGTCGATGTGGTCGGTGTTGAGCCGGCGCAGACTGTCCTCGACCGCACGGCGGACGGCGAGGGCGGAGAGGCGCCCCTCGTTGGGCCAGTCGCCCATCGGGGCGTACGCCTTGGTGGCGAGCACCGTCCGCTCGCGGCGGCCGCCGCCCCGGGCGAACCATCTGCCGATGATCTCCTCGGTGCGGCCCTTCAGGTTGCCCTCGTTGTCGCGACCGTAGGCGTTGGCGGTGTCGAAGAAGTTGATGCCCCGCTCGTGGGCGGTGTCCATGATCAGGTGGGCGTCCGACTCCTCGGTGTGCGGGCCGAAGTTCATGGTGCCCAGGCAGAGACGGGAGACGGTCAGGCCGGGGGGGGCCCGGGGGGGGTAAAACAAACCCCCCCCCCAACGCCCCCCCCCCCCCCCCCGGCCCCACAAAAACCCAAAAGCGCCCGGGCCCCGCCCCAAAAAACCCCCAAACGCCGCCCCCCCCC
>NZ_JBHJUK010000061.1:0-47207 GCF_042266225.1 Kitasatospora sp. NPDC056181 | reverse complement strand
GTTCGGCGGGGGGGGCGGGGGGGGGTTAAACCCCCCGCCCCCAACCCCCGCCCCCCCCGGCGCCGCTGTCCAGCACATTCCGCAGAGCGGGCCGGAGCCGGGCCGAAGATCGCCCGAAACGGCCGCCGCACGGCGGGAATGTACCGGGAGTACGCCGCGAGTACCCCGGGCGCACGCCGGCAGTCGGCGCGAAGGCGCCCGAAGGCGGCGCCTCACCGACCGTGCGTGGCGAACTTCCGCACGGCGAGAGGTCCGCACACCGCCAGCAGCACCGCGCACCAGAGCAGTGTCGCGGGGACGGCGTGCTGCATCGGCCAGGGCCCGCCGGACGCCGACGGGTTGCCGAACAGTTCGCGGCAGGCCTGCACCGCGGCGCTGACCGGGTTCCAGTCCGCGATCACCCTGAGCCAGCCGGGCATGCCCCCGGTGGGCACGTACGCGTTGGTGACCATCGCCATCGGGAAGACCGCGACCGCGAGTTGGCCGGCCGCCTCCTCCTTGCCGACGGCCAACCCGAGGAAGGTGCCGACCCAGGTCATCACGAAGCGGAGCAGCAGCAACAGGCCGAACGCCTCCGCGGCGTCCGCGACTCCGCCCCGGATCCGCCAGCCGGCCGCCAGGCCGACGGCGGCCAGCAGCGCCAACACCACGATGCTGACCAGGAAGTCGGCGAGGGTCTGCCCGAGCAGCAGGCCGGTGCGCGAGACCGGCATCGAGCGGAGCCGGTCGGTGACCCCGCGCCCGACGTCGCGGGCGGCGCCGACCATGGTGGGCATGACGCCGTTGACGGCCACCATGGCGAACAGCCCGGGCATCAGGAACTCGCGGTAGTTCCCACCGCCCGGCACCTGCATGGCGCTGCCGAAGACGTACCCGAAGACCACCACCATGACCACCGGCACACCCAGCGAGGCGGCCAGCAGGCCGGGCGAGTGGCGGTAGTTGAGCAGGATCCGGAGCATCGAGGACCAGGTGTCGGAGACCAGCCGGCCCGGCACGGAGATCGTCCGCCCCGGCACGGGGCGCACGGGCGGAGCAGCGGACACGGCCATCAGGCGGCCCTCCCCAGGGAGTTGGAGTCGGCGGTGAGCGCGAGAAAGACGTCGTCCAGCGACGGCGGCCGCAGACCGACGTCCTGGGCGACCACCCCCACCGCGTCCAACTCCCGGACCAGGCGCGGCAGCAGCACCTCCACTCCGGGCCGGGTCACGACGGCGACGGTCCGCTCGTCGTGGTCGACCACGACGTCCCCGCTCTCCGCCAGTGCGGCCAGCACCACCGCGGCGGGGCCGAGTTGACCGGCCTCGGCGAGGGTGACCTCGATCCGGGTGCCGATCGCGGCCTTGAGCCGCTGTGGCGGGCCGGTCGCGATGGCGGCGCCGTGGTCGATCACCACGATGTCGTCGGCGAGCCGGTCGGCCTCCTCCAGGTACTGGGTGGTGAGCAGCACGGTGGTGCCGCCGTCGGCCAACTCCTTGACGGTGGACCAGATCTCCTGCCGGCTGCGCGGGTCGAGGCCGGTGGTCGGCTCGTCCAGGAAGAGCACCGGCGGGCTGGTGACCAGGCTGGCGACGAGGTCGAGGCGGCGGCGCATGCCGCCGGAGTAGGTGCGGACGAGGCGGTCGCCGGCCTCGGCCAGACCGAAGCGTTCGAGCAGCTCGCCGGCGCGGGCCCGGGCGGCCCGGGCGCCGAGGTGGTGCAGCCGGCCGATCAGGTCCAGGTTCTCGCGGCCGGTGATGCCCTCGTCCACGGCCGCGTGCTGCCCGGCCAGTCCGACGCTGCGCCGGACCGCCTCGGCCTCCCGCACCACGTCGTAGCCGGCGACGCGGGCGGTGCCGCGGTCGGGGGCGACCAGCGTGGCGAGGACGCGGACGGCGGTCGTCTTGCCGGCCCCGTTGGGGCCGAGCAGGCCGCAGACCGTGCCGGCGGGGACGGTGAGGTCGAGGCCGCGCAGGGCCTCGGTGGCGCCGGAACGAACTCCGAATCGTTTCGCCACGCCTGTCATCTCGACGGCGGGCCGGCTGGTCTTCGACATGGCTCTGCCCTTCAGCTAGGTACAGCGTACGTAGAAGCGCGTGCCCACGCATCGTACTACGTACGCCGTACGTATCTAAGATGGGTAACCGAGGTGATCTTCCGTGCCGTCCAGCAAGCCCCCCGCCGACTCCCCGTCGGCGCCCCCCGAACCGCCCGAGGCCCCCGAACTGATCTGGCTGCGTCCCGAACGCACCGGCCGCGGCCCCAAGCCCGCCCACAGCCGGGCCTCCATCGCCGCCGCGGCCATCACGATCGCCGACGCCGAGGGGCTGGACGCCGTCTCCATGCGCCGGGTCGCGGCGGCACTCGGGGCGGGGACGATGTCGCTCTACAACTACGTGCCGAAGAAGGAGCACCTGCTCGACCTGATGCTCGACGCGGTCGCCGGCGAGTACGACTACGACGACCTCGCCCCGGCCGGTGACTGCCGCGCGGACCTGCTCCGGCTCGGCCACGCGCAACTCGCGCTCATGCGGCGCCACCCCTGGCTGCCCGCCCTGCTGATCGCCCGTCCCGGCATCGGCCCGAACGCCCTGCGGTACACCGACCACTTCCTCGCCGTCACCGAACCGAGCGGCCTCGACGGCGGCACGCGCATGGAGGCGATGGCCCTGTTCAACGGCTTCGTCTGCCAGTACGCCCAGTACGAGCGGACCGGCGCGGCGGGTGCCAAGTGGCAGGCCGAGCTGGTCGGTTACCTCACCAGGGCCGCCATGAGCGGCGACTACCCCCACCTCTCGGCGGCCTTCGCCACCGCGGGCCCGCCGGCCGACCCGGACACGGCGTTCGACCGGTCACTGCACCGGGTGATCACGGCCGCACTGACCCCGGTGGAGCGCGGCTGAGCGGACGGGCCCACGCCGGAACGGCCGGGGGCCGGGGGCCGATGACGGGGCCGGGTGACGGGCTACGGGCTACGGGCTACGGACGGCTGTACACCGAGGCAGCCGTCCGCCGGAGCCCCAAGGGCCGTCTGCCGGGGCTACGGGCCGGGGCTACGGGCGGGCGGGACGCCGGCTGCCCGGGACCAGCAGCCAGAGCAGCCAGGCACCCGTCCCCAGGAGCAGCATGTTGAGCGCCATCTGCCCCGGCTCCTCGCTGAAGCCCAACTGGCCCGTGCCCAGCCACTGCGCAACGACGGCCTTGGTCACGAAGAACAGGCCCAGGTCGGCCGTCACGGCGACCGCCCAGACCACCGCGGGATGCCACCGGGGCCGGGGCACGGCGTGCACGAGGGAGAGCACGGCGGTCACCAGGAGGGCGTGCGGGACGAACCTGTCAGGGATGGTGCCCAGGTAGTTCCACGGCAGGGCGCTGCCGATCGCCCAGATCAGCCCCATGCAGCCGATGAACCGCACCAGGACCGCCCCGGCCGCGCTCGGGGCCGCCGGCGCGGAGGAGGACGCGCTGGCCCCCGAGGACGCAGTGGCCCCGGAGAACGCAGTGGCCCCCGAGGACACGGGCGGGAGGAGCGGCGGCGTCGGCCCGGCCTGCCCAGCCTGCCCGGCCTGCCCGGCCTGCCCGGCCTGCGGTGGCAGCCACGCCCCGGCGGACGCCGACTGGGGCGCTCCGGGCGACGGCTGCGGGGCCGTCAACGGCTGCGGCGGCCCGTACCACCCACCGCCCCCCGCCACGTCGGGAGCCGTCGGCGTCGCAACCGGCGCGACCTGCGCGACCTGCACGGCCGGCGCGGCCGCCCGCGCCACCGCTTCCAGAGCCGCCAACGTCTGCTCCGCCGAGGGCCGTTGCGCCGGGTCCTTGGCCAGCAGCGCGCCGAGCACCGGCGTCAGCGCGCCCGCCCTGACCGGCCGGCGCGGCTCCTTCGTCACGACGGCCACGCACAGCGCGCCGAAGGTGTCCCCGCTGAACGGCGTCTCGCCCTCGACCGCCGCGTACAGCGTCGCCCCGAGCGACCACAGGTCGTTGGCGGGCGCCGCGGGCTTCCCCTCCAGCTGCTCGGGGGCCATGTAGGCGGGCGTGCCGATGACCGCGCCGGTGCGGGTGAGGGCGGTGGTGGCGTCGGCCATGTGGGCGATGCCGAAATCGGTGAGGATCACCCGGTCGCCCATCAACAGGACGTTGTCCGGCTTGAGATCGCGATGGACGATGCCTGCCGCGTGGGCCTGCTGGAGCGCCTTGACCATCGCCGCGCCGATCTCGGCGACCCTCGCCGCCGGCAGCGCGCCGTCGCGGGCGATGGCGGCGGCCAGCGAGAGCCCGCTGACGTACTCCATCACGATGACCGGCGCACCCTCGTGCTCGACGACGTCGTGCACGGTGATGATCCCGGGGTGGTTCAGCCGCGCCGCGGCCCTGGCCTCGCGCAGGACGCGCTGGACGAGCTGCTCGCGTTCGGCCTCCGTGACGCCCTGGGGGAGCAGGACCTCCTTCACCGCGACGTCGCGGCCCAGGGTGGTGTCCAACCCGCGCCAGACCCGCCCCATGCCGCCCTGACCGATCAGCTCCTGGAGCTGGTACCGGCCCCCGACCACTGCCCCGTTCACCCCTGTCACGTGGCTCACCCTAGCGGCACGCCTCCCCGGCGTTGGCGGCACGTCGTCAAATCGTTTCCGCTCGGGGCCCGGCAGCCCGTACGGTGGCCCAGCCGACGATCTTGGCCGCCGGCGGCGTACCGGCGACCGCACACCCGAGACCGGACGCGTGGCCGACGACGGACACGTACCCGACCAGTGGCGCGTACCCGACGACCGGGCACGCTCCCACGACCGGGCACGCACCCGACGGCCGGCCTCGCACCCGGATGAACAGGACGGACACCATGCAGCAGCACCAGGGCCACGCCGACGAGGGCTTCGGCGCGGTCGCCGACGCGTTCGCGCGCAACTACGCGGACTTCCCCGAACTCGGCTCCGCCGTCACGGTCTTCGCCGGCGGCCGGAAGGTGCTCGAGCTGTGGGGCGGCGTCGCGGACGAGCGCACCGGGCGGCCGTGGGAGGCCGACACCGTCGTCCCCGTGTTCTCGTGCGCCAAGGGCCTCGTCGCCGTCTGCGCCCACCTCCTCGCCCAGCAGGGCCGTCTCGACCTCGACGCCCCGGTGGGCCGGTACTGGCCCGAGTTCGCGCAGCACGGCAAGGAGGAGATCACCTGCCGGATGGTGCTCGGCCACCGCGCCGGCATCCCGGCCCTGGACGCCGTACTGAGCTTCGAGGAGATCGCCGCCTGGACGCCGGTCGTCCGGGCGATCGAGGAGCAGAAGCCGCTCTGGGAGCCCGGGACCACCTACGAGTACCACGGTCATGTGCTCGGCTTCCTGGTCGGCGAGGTGATCCGCCGGATCACCGGCCTCACCCCCGGGGCGTTCTTCCAGCAGGAGATCGGCGACCCGCTCGGCCTGGACGCCTGGATCGGTCTGCCCGCCGCCGAACTCCACCGCCTGGCACGGCTGGTGGAGGCCGACGGCCGTCGTCCGATGCCGGGTCCGGAGCACCTGCTCACCCGGATCGTGACGATGAACGGCGCGCTGGTCTTCCCCGGCCTGGACGTGCCGCACGGCTGGAACGACCCCGAGCTGCACGCGATCGAGCTGCCCGGCGCGGGCGCCGTCGCCTCCGCGAGCGGCCTGGCCGGCCTGTACGCGGCCGCCGTCACCGGCATCGAGGGCGGTCGGGACGGAGGGCGCGAGCGGCTCCTCTCCCCCGCCACCGTGACCGACCTCGTGCGCGAAGTCTCCTCCGGCGCGGGCTTCCTGGGCTTCGACATGGGTGCCCGCTGGGGCTCGGGCGTGCTGCTGGAGTCACCGGCCTTCCGCCCGATGCTCGGCGCCCGCAGCTTCGGCAACGACGGCGCCGGCGGCCAGTTCGCCTTCGGCGACGACGAGTTCGGCATCGGCTTCGCGTACGTCGCCAACCGCATGATCGGCCACGGGGACGCTCGCGCCAACCGCCTGATCGACGCCGTCCGCAACTGCCTCGGCGGCTGAGCACCGGCCGGCCCCGCTCTCTCCGGTCACGCCCGGCACCACCCGAGACCGATCGGGTGGTGCCGGGCGTGCTGCGTCGCTCAGAACACGTACTCCCACCAGCCGAAAACCGTCACCCGCGCCTCCCCTCTCCCATTGACCCACGAAACAACCCCACAAGTGCACCAATCACCGGGCCACTCACGCGCCTAGGCTCATTCCCATGACAACCGTTCAGATCCCGCAGCGCATGAACTTCTCCGTCACCGCGCCCAAGGTGTTCCGCGCCGTCCTCGCCCTGGACGCCGCCGCCCGCGAGGGCCTGGACCCGGTTCTGGTCGAGCTGGTGCAGATCCGCGCCTCTCAGATCAACCGCTGCGCCTACTGCATCGACTACCACACCACCGACGCCCGGAAGGCGGGCGAGACCGAGGACCGCATCCACCAGCTCTCCGCCTGGGAGGAGTCGAGCCTCTACACCGCCGAGGAGCGCGCGGCCCTCGCGTTGACCGAGGCCGTGACCGTGCTGCCGCAGGGCGTCCCGGACGCGGTGTACGCGCAGGCGGCCGAGCACTTCGAGGAGAAGGAGCTGGCCCAGCTCATCGCACTGATCTTCACGGTCAACACCTGGAACCGGATGAACGTCTCCACCCGCAAGACGCCGGGCACGGCGTGACCGGGCCGGCCCCGGGAGGGCGGTGACCGCAACGGGCGGCCACCGCCCTCCGCCGTTCGGACTGCGACTCCGGACCGGAGGCCCCAACTGCCCGATCGGGCAACCTCGGACGCCCCCTCCGGCACTCGGCACCGTTGCCGTTGACACTCAAAGTTGGTCTAGTCCACCGTAGGGGAAAGCAAGGCCACCGGGGCGAGACGGCGACCGCTATCCCTCGCCGGGGTCGACTCAACCCGCCAGTCCGGAAGACAAGTTGCCCCCTCGCGCCCGCGCGGCCGTCCACCGGCCGCCTCCTCGGCGCGCCCCCGGACCGGCGAACGCATGTCCCTGACGACGACCGAGCGACGACCGAGCGACGGCCGAACGGCGACCGAGCGAACGACCGACCGACGACCGAACGGAGAACCGGCATGAGCAGAATCTGTCTGGCCCTGCCCACCAACCGGGCCTGTGCCGCCACCATTTCGGCGGTCGGCGAGGAAGCGGCCTACGCGGCCGAGCAGTTCGGCGTCGAGGTCCACCTGCTGATCCTGGACTCCTCCGACGAGCCGACGTTCGCCGTGCACGCCAAGGCCGCCGCCGCCCTGCCCGCCCTGCCGGGCGTCACCGTCCACCACCTCGACGAGACCCGCCAGCGCACCTTCCTCCGCGAGGTGATCCACCGCTCCCACACCCCCGAACCGGACACCCTGCTCGACCTCATGCTCCCCGACGCCGTCTCCTACGGCGCCTGCACCAACCGCGCGTTCCTGCTCGCCACCGCCCTCGGCTGCACCTCCGTCCACCGCCGGGACTCCGACAGCGCCTACCAACTCCACAACGGCGAACCGGTGTTCCCGATCCACCACGAACTGCTCTCACTCGGCAAACGAGCCTCCGACGCGGTGGCCGGAGTCACCCGGAGCACGCTGGAGCCGGCCGACGCCGAGAAGCCGGTCTCACTGGTCGGCGGCTCCTTCGTCGGCGAGCTCTCCGTGGACGTCGCCGAGATCAGGGAGTTGGACCCGGCGCTCTACTACGACGTGGTCAGCCTCTGGGCCCCGCCGATCTGGACGGACGAGCAGAAGAAGGAGCTGGTGGACGACTCCTTCACCGGCGGCGGCACCGAACCGTTCACCGCCGACGAGGCGGTCCTGGGCGCGCCCGACATCCACCGGGTGGACATGTGCAACGTCGGCCTCGACCACCAGGTCTACGAGCGCGTCCCGTTGCCGCCCGCCACCGACACCATCGGCAGCGACTACTTCCTCCTGCACGTCGTCCTCGACTCCACGCTCCCCGGCGTCGTCCACAACCGCAACATCGTCAACTACTACACGCCCGGCCGCCGTACCGGCCACGGCTTCACCGCCTACCAGGAGCGGTTCACCAAGTTCCTGCTGTCGATGCTCTACCTGCACCCCGTCTACGGCGAGATGATGGTGACCGGCGCCGCCCTGCTGGACGAGCAGCACCACGTCCGGGCAGACGTGATCCTCGACTCGGTACGCCGCAGCGCCGCGTGGGACCGCGCGGAGAACGTCCGCCGGCTGGACGTCCTCGACCGCAGCTACCGGCAACTCGGTGGCAAGTACGCCGAATTCGCTGAGCACCTGGCACCCCGGCGCGAACGACTGCTGGACGAGGCGCAGGCCGACGCCGAGTCCTTCGCCCGGCTGATCGAGGCCTGGGGCCCGCTGGTCGAGGCCGCGCGGCACGTCGGCATCCCGTCCGGAGGGTCCGAGTAGATGACCGACGACACCAGTCCGACCACCGACGACCCCCTGACCGGCGACACCAGCGCGACCGCCGGCACCAGCCCGACCACCGACGACCTCGCCTTCCGCCGGCTGGCCGACGCCGACTGGGAGGCCGTCGTGGCGCTGGAGTTCGCCGCCTACGCGGCGGACGACCTGTCCGAGGGCCGGGAGTCCCTCCAGGCCCGGGGCCGGTCCTCACCGGACACCTGCTTCGTGGTGGAGCTCCGGGGAGAGGTCATCGGCTACGTGCTGAGCCTGCCCTACCCGCTGTACGAGTGCCCGGACCTCGGCTCCGTGGAACCCGCCGCCCCGCCGGCCGACCCACCGTCCCGCAATCTCCACGTCCACGACCTGGTGATCGCCGAGGAGTGGCGCAGCAAGGACGTCGCGCTGCGGTTCATGCGCCACCTCAAGGCGTACGCCCGGGCACAGGGCTTCGAGCGGATCTCGATGGTGGCGGTCCGGCGCAGTGACATCCTGCTGGCCATGCTGGGCTACCGGACCCACCGCGAGGTCGTCGTCCCGGAGTGCTACGGCAGGCGTGCGGTCTACATGTCGCTGGCGATCTGAGGAGGCCCGGCGGGACCGACCGGCTGGCCGGGTCCGGGCCGGGCCGGGCCTGATCCGGGCCGGGTCCAGGCCGACTCCGGGCCTGATCCGGCCGGCGCCCCTCGGACCGGAGGCACTGTCGACCCCTCCGGCTTGACGGGGTACCGTCAGCAGGAAGGTCCCGTTCCGACGGAGAAGAGGCGGCGCATGCCCGACCTTCCACCGCGGCAGATGTTCGAGAAGGCCCGGGAGTTCGCCGGTCGCAACGACTGGGAGAAGGCGGTGGTCTGGTACCGCCGGGCCGCCGACGCAGGGATCACCGACGCGATGCTCGTCCTGGCGGCCCATCACGCGGTGCGCGACGAAATGCCGACGGCCCAGGACTGGTTGAGGAAGTACCTGGCCGTCGGCTACCGCGACCGGGAGCTCCTGGCCGGGTACCTCCGGGGTGCCATCGCCGCGCAGTTCATGTCCCGTCCGCACGACGCCCGGCGCTGGGAGATGCGGGTGCGCACCAGCCCCGGTTTTCCGGGGGCGGACGATCCGCTGCACGTCCGCCGGACCGCCGTGGCGGTGGTGTTCGCGTTGCTGGTCGAGGGGATCGATCCGCCCGGGGGGCCGAAGGCCGGCGGAGGCTCCACCGCGGCTTCGGGAGGCTGCCTGCTGGCCGTCCTCGCCACCGGCCTCCTGCCGGCGCTGTTCGCCGTCCTCCTGGTGACCCGCGCCGTCGCCTGACCCACGGCAACGCCTCCGCCTCCGCCTGGCCCACGGCATCGTCCGACCCGCGGCACCGTCCGACCCGTACCACCGTCTGGTCCGCACGCCCCGGGGGCGCGCACGCCTCCGTTCACGCCCCTCGCGCGCGCCTCACCCCAGGACGCGCGGCAGGGTCACCCGCACCCACTCCTCCGGCTGCGACAGATGCGGAGCGTGACCGGCACCATCGTACAGGTGCCGTTCCGCCTTCGGCAGCACGAGGTCGATCATGTCCAGCACCTCGCCGTACATCGGTGCACTGTCGTCGCTCTGGGTGAGGAGCGCGGGCTCGGAATAGTGGGCGAGGGCGGTGAGGTCGAGGTCCAGGGCGTCCGGGTCGCGCAGCTCGTCCAGGTACGTCGGCGCGTTGCGGATGTAGGTGTGCCGGATCGGCGCCGGCAGCTGCGCCCACGCCCCCGGCCCGAACGCGAGCGTCTCCACGAACAGCTCGGCCGCCGCGGCCGACTCCGCCTGCTCCAGCAGCTCCCGGACGGCGGCGATCCGCCCGGCGAAGGCCGTCCCGACGGGCCGCAGGTCGGGATCGGCCAGCAGCATTGACGTCCCCGGCGGCTCGTGCACGGCGAGACCGCGCAGCAGGTCCGGGCGGGCGGCGGCGAGCCGGAGCGTGATCAGCGAGCCGTACGACTCCCCGCAGACGAAGGCGGGGGCGAGGCCGAGCCCCTCGATCAGCCCGGCCAGGTCGGCCGCGTCCTCGTAGACCGAGCCCTGGGTGAGCAGGTCGTCGCTGCGGCTGTGCCCGCGCCGGTCGTACGCGACGACGGTCGCCTGCTCGGCCAGCCCGGGCACCACGCGCGCCCAGCTGTCGGCGTCGCTCCAGGACCCGTGGACCAGCACCACGCCCGGCCCTGACCCCCGGGCCTCGTAGTACAGCGACACCTCGTTCACCTGTATCTCGGCCATCGCGAGCCTCCCGACCGCGGTCGTGCTCCAAGCCCCCTCCCCACCAGCCTGACACAAGCTGACCGGCCCCGGTCAGATCAGCGGACCGAACACCCCGCGGTCCCAGTGCCCCAGCCAGGAGCCGGTGACGGAGGGCAACTCCTGCCCCGCGGTGGACTCGTCGTACGGCAGCACGGCCGTCGGCGCGAACCAGCCCTCGCCCGGGTCGATGCGCAGCCGCAGGACGTTCAGCGGGCGTCGGAGCGTGACGAAGAGGCGCAGGTCGGCGGTGCGGGGGTGGTGGTTCTCGTAGCGGTCGTGGACGGTCCGGCAGACCGACTTGATGTCGGTGTCGGAGAGCAGCAGGTAGCGGCTGCCGGGGCCCAGGTTGACGCAGAGGCGCCGGCGGGCGGTCTCCCGGGCGGCATAGGGGAGGTTCTGGTGGTTGTCGACGTGCAGGCCGGACAACAGGCCGGTGACCGGGTCGCGGTGGGTGACGAGCTGCCCCGGAACGTCGTACGCATCACCGAGGGTGACCGGGGTGGGGTCACCGAGGGTGTGTACGAGGGCGGTGAGGGTGTGGAGGTCGAAGACCGTGTCGGGCACGCGGAACAGCTCGATCAGCCCGCTGTCCCTGGTGAAGATGCTGGGCGCGAACCGCTCGGGGTAGCCGTCGGGGAGGGGCTTCCAGGCGCCGTCGGGGACGACGACCGTGGTGTCGTAGCCGGGTTCGAGGGTGAGGCGGCGGGCGGCGGCGATCTCGCAGCGCTCGTGGACGGCGGCGGGGTCGCGGAAGGCGATGGCGGCGGGGTGCATGGGCTCTGCTCCTTCGGGTCGGACGGGTTGGGGGCCGGGTGACCTTCGACTGTGTGCGTGATCGCGCCCGGCAGCGGATTCTTCAACCGGCCAGCAACGGAGGCTGGTTGGCGACATCCAGGAGGACACGCACCCAGACACGCTTGCCGGCGCCGCGGCGGGTGATCACCCCGAAGTCGAAGGCGAGGTCGCGGACGAGTTCGATCCCGCGGCCACCTTCGTTGAAGCGGCGCGGACGGCGCTCCTGGAGCGGGAGGTCGAAGCGGGAGTCCCAGACTTCGAGTCGGCAGTCGCCGCCGAACTCCTGTAGGTAGAGCCGGACTTCACCCTGCCCCTGACAGGCGTGGACGACGGCGTTGGTCACGAGTTCGGAGGTGATGAGGACGAGGTCGTCGACGCGTTCGCCCGCCCAGCCCCAGGAGTTGAGTTGGTCGCGGATGTGGCGGCGGGCCGTGCGGACCGAGCTGGAGTGCTCGGTGAGGATCGCCTCCCAGGTGCGGAGGACGGGTGTGCGGAAGGTGGACATGGTTCACCCCTTCGCAGCTCGACGCCCTGTCAGGAGCGTGTCTGTGCGGTCACGTTGAGTGTGGGGCAAGGGAAATCGAATTTGCAACCCGAACGGCTGCAAGAGAAAAACAAGTTATTTGATCTTGGTGTAGCTTGAGCCCCCTAGCCTGCCTGGAGAGACTGGTCGCCTACGCCCATAGGGAGGGACAGCTGTTGACCATGGACAGGTCCACACTCCGACGGATCCGACTCGGGGAGGAGTTGCGCGCCTGGCGCGTGGAGAACAACAAGACCCAGATCGACATGACGGCGGGCCTGAAGGGCTGGAACCCGGGCCGCCTGAGCAAGGTCGAACACGGAAAGGTACCGGTCAGCGCCGCCGACCTCGCACGACTACTCGATCACTGCGGTATGAGCGAAGCAGACCGAGGCGAGATCGAGGACCTGATCGGTGACGGCCCCGACAGGAACTGGTGGCAGGACCACGAGTTCGCGGACACCATCAGCGCCGCATTCGGTGAGTTCTTGGGCCTCGAAGCCGCCGCAACTCACATGCTCGACTACTACCTCTCCGCGTTTCCTGGGCTGCTTCAAACCCCAGACTATGCACGCGAGGTGATCGCAGCAGGCCTGGACGGTCTCAGCGAGGATCAAAACGAGGCTGCAGCGGAAATCCGGGTGCTGCGGCAACGAAGGCTCACAGAGGAGCCCCGCCTCAACCTGGAGATGTACTTCGGCGAGGTCGCGCTGCTGGTCGCAGGCGACCTGGACGTTCTCGCGGAGCAAATCCGGCATGTCATCAAGGTGTCCGAGTACCCCAACGTGACACTCCGAATGGTCCCGCTGAGTGCAGGCCGACCCGGAATTCTCTCCTCGGGCCTTACCCTACTGCGGTTCCCGGATGAGCCCGACGGCGGCTTCGTCTTCACAGAAGCCGTCGGCGGTATGCTCCCGCGTAGATCAGGACGGGACGTTCGGCGAGCTGAGCGTGCATTTGCGCGGCTGAAGCGGTGCGCACTGTCACCGAAGGACACAATCACTGCCCTTGAACGTAAGTTGGAAGAGATCACGTGAGCGAGAAGCACAACCCCTACGACCACAACCCTGCCGACGCCGACTGGACCAAGTCCCCATTCTCGGGTGACTCCAACGGCAACTGCGTGATCATCGCCCGCTTCGACAACGGCGACGTCTGGCTCGGCGACGACAAGGACCTCTCCCGCCCCCACCTCGCCTTCGACCGGGCCGAGTGGGCCGCCTTCGTGAAGGCCATCGAGTCCCACTCCCCCAACTTCACCGCCTGACCGCCGCGATGGCCCTGCCCGGCTTGCCCGGGCAGGGCCTACAGCGGCAGGTCGCCCGGCAGGTGCCGCGTGTCGTTGAAGACGACCACACCTCCCCAGACTGCCCCGTCGTTCGGGAAGTGCCGGAAGGCCGGCGTGCCCGACAACGGCCCGGACCACCGCCCTGAGCGGAGCCACGCAAATTCACATGACAGCTGCGACCGGCTCCGCGACCATGGACCGATGACCACGGAACCGGACCTTCTCGTCCTGAGCGTCGTCTGCCACCCGCCCGGCGAGGGCGGCATAGAGGTCCGCCCGATCGTCAACGGCCGGGATCTCCTGGCCGACCTGTCCCCCCGCGGCGGGGAAGGAGGCCCCCGGTACGACGGATCAGGCCCCCGGAATCTGTTGCGCCGGAACGGGCCGTTGCATGCCACTGTGACGCCCCAGGAGGTCCTGCTCGGTGGAGCCGGGTGCGGCCTGGAGAGGTGCTGCGGTGGTCTGTACGTCACGGTCAGGCGTGACGGGGACCATGTCGTCTGGGCGGGCTGGCGGGACCCGACCAATGAGGACCTCGACCTGCCGGAGTTCCGGTTCGCCGCAGCCCAGTACGAGGCCGAGGTCCTGCGGGCCGGGGAGGACCGCGATTGGGAGTGGCCGGCACGAGCGGTTGCGCGGCTGCTTGAGGACGGACTGAGGGAGCGCGGGGACTGGCTGGTCAGGTGGGAGTGCGAGTTGGAGGCCGTCTGGGCCTCCCGCGAGGAACCCGACCGGATCCACCTCGTTCTGAGGTACCCCGCTGACCGGGCCGATACGGATCTGCCCCAGATCCAGTTCGGGACAACCCTCCCGGTCTCCGCGGACGACCCGTCGGACCAGGCCGAACACCTTGAAGCGTGGCTGACCGCAGGCGATCCCCGGGCCACCGCCGAGGTCTGGGGAGGTTGGCAGACCGAGCAACTGGGCTACCCGTGGCCGACCGACCCGCTGTACATGGGAACGGACAGGCCCGTCCCGCCCTTGGGCACCCGCTCGCAACCGCCGTCCCCCTGAGAAACGGGCTTCGGCTCAGGCGGCCGACGAGGCTCTGCCACGGCGCCTCGTCCTGGCGTTCTCCCTGCCCAGCCCCCTTCGGTCCTCCGAGGAGATGGACGAACAAGCCCGGAGCAGGCCGGGCCGGGCCGATCGGACAACGGTCCGTCAGGTCCGGGGACGGCCGGTCACGTTCCTGACGCCGCCAGGAACCTCAGCACCGCGAGGACGCGGCGGTGGTCCGCGTCGGCGGTGGGGAGGTCGAGTTTGGCGAAGATGTTGTTGATGTGCTTGGCCACCGCGCTCTCGCTGACCACCAGTGCCTGCGCGATGCCGGCGTTGGAGCGGCCCTCGGCCATGATGCCGAGGACGTCGCGTTCGCGCGGGGTGAGCCGTTTCAGTGGGTCCAGGTCGCGGCGCAGCAGGAGTTGTGAGACGACCTGCGGATCGAGTGCCGTGCCGCCTTCCGCCACCCGCCGCACCGCCGCCACGAACTCCGCGACATCGGCGACGCGCTGCTTGAGCAGGTAGCCGACGCCGCCGGCGTTGGTCGAGAGCAGCTCGGCCGCGTACCGCTCCTCCACGTACTGCGACAGCAGCACCACCGCCGTCCCCGGCCAGCGCCGACGGATCTCCACCGCGGCGCGCACCCCCTCGTCGGTGAAGCCCGGCGGCATCCGGACGTCGACCAGCGCGAGTTCGGGCCGGTGCTCCGCCACTGCCGCCAACAGTGCCTCGCCGTCCCCGACTTCGGTGGCGACCTCGAACCCGCCCATCTCCAGCACCTTGACCAGGCCGACCCGCAACAGCACCGAGTCCTCGGCGATCACCGCTCGCACGGCAACTCCGCAGCCACTGTGGTCGGTCCGCCGACGGGACTGCTGACCTGCAGGGTGCCGTCGATGGAGCCGACCCGCTTGGCCAGCCCGCTCAGTCCCGTGCCGGCGCGGGCGTCGGCCCCGCCCAGCCCGTCGTCGGTGATGTTCACCCGCAGCACCTTACCGACCCGCCGGACGGTCACTTCGGCACGCGTCGCGCGGGCGTGCTTGGTCACGTTGGTCAGCGCCTCCGAGATCACGAAGTACGCGACCGACTCCACGGCGGGCGCCGCCCGCTCCGCCAGATCGACCCGCAGGCGCACCGGGAGGGGCGCCCGGGCGGCCAGTCCGGACAGCGCCGCGTCCAGGCCCCGGTCTTCGAGCACGGCCGGATGCAAGCCCCGTACCAGGTCGTTGAGTTCCTCGATCGCCTGCTTGGCCTCCAGGTGTGCCCCGGCGAGCGCTTCGCGGGCTCCGGCCGGCAGGTCGGGCTGGGTGGCCATCGCCAGGCCCAGGTTGACCGCGAGCGAGACCAACCGCTGCTGGGTGCCGTCGTGCAGATCGCGCTCGATGCGGCGACGCTCGGCGTCGACGGCTTCGATCAGGCCAGTGCGGCTCTGGTCCAACTCGTCTACCCGCTCGCGGAGTTGCTGGGCCGGGCTGGGGCCGAGCAGAGCCGTCGCCACACGCGACTCGCCGCGGGCCGCCGCCCCCGCCGCCCACGGTACGGCGCAGAGCAGGACGAGTCCGCCCAGCGTGTAGCACGGCAGTTGCGTCGTGTTGCCGAACCACTCCTCGCGCACCTCCACCGGCAGCGCCCACGCCCAGGCGGAGCAGGTGGCGCCCGCCAGGCCCACGGGCAGCGCCATGAGCACCAGCAGTTCCGACACCGCCAGGACCGGGCCCAGCAGGAGGTGGTAGCCGAGCTGCCCCCAGGTGCGCGGCGCGCGGAGCCAACGGGCGGCCGCCGCCCACCACCACTGCTTCCCCGGCGCGGGCGTCGGCCGGGGGAGGTACACGCCGAGGAGCACCCGGTGCCGGGCCCGCTGAACAGCCGTCAGCACCGGCACACCGAGCAGGATCACGGCGACCGAGGTGGGCAGCGCGAGCGGCCAGTTCCCGGCCTCGACAGCGGTCGCCACGCCCCAGCTCCACACCGGGATCAGCGCCAGGTGCGGCAGGACACCGGCAGCCAGGAAACCGGCGTCCCGCCGCGCCCGAAGGACCGAGCGCCACAGCCCGGGAGGAATCATCACGGCTCGAACCTAGAGCACCCCGACCAGTGCGTGCCATGCGCCCAGGACCCGGTCCGATGGTGAAACCAGTACCACCGAGGAGGGCTCGGGTCCGGCGGGCCCGGGGGCGTACTTCTCCCCCTGACGCCGCGCGTCCACCCGGACCCCGAAGGCGCCTTCGGCCTTCACCGCTTGGTATGCGGCGGGGGGTCCAAGGCGCCTTGTCGCACGGTCGTCGGGAGCGCGTCGTCAGCCGAGCTGCCCGGTCGGCCGCATGGTGATGTGGTTGATGTCCACGCCCGCGGGCTGGTTGACGGCGAAGACGATCGTGTCCGCGATCTGCTCGGCGGTCATCGCCGGCGCCGCCTCGGGGGTGCCGCCGCGCTCGTCCCAGAACGGGGTGTCCACCACCCCGGGGGCGACGAGGGTCACGCCGACTCCGTCCTTGCCGACCAGCAGCCGGGTGTTCTCGGCCAGCGCGTGCGCGGCCCACTTGGTGACCGAGTACAGGTTGCCAGGCGTGTTGCGCAGCCCGGCGACCGAACCGATGATCACGATCCGGCCCTTGGACTCCCTGAGGTGCGGCAGGGTCTCCCGCACCAGCAGGGCCGGGCCCAGGACGTTGGTGAGGACCATGGCGCGCATGTCCTCGGGGGCGTGGCTCTCCAGGTTGCCGGGCAGTGAGAAACCGGCGTTGGCGATGACGTTGTCCAGTCGGCCCCACGCGTCCACCACGCGGCGCACGGCGGAGGCGACGTCGTGCGCTTCGCTGGTGTCGCCCGTGATCGTCAGCAGCCGCTCGCCCGCTCCGGCCGAAGCGGCGAAGGCGGCCAGCTTGTCTGCGTCACGTCCGGTGACGGCCACGCGGTGGCCCTGCTTGAGCAGGTCGCGGGCGGTGGCGGCGCCGATTCCGGTCGAGCCACCGGTGATCAGCGTGACGGGTTCCATGGGACGGCCTCCTCGGCGATATGGGTCATCGGGGCTCCGCCAGGGTCCCGGATGCCGGTGAACGCGAGGTGGCGCGTGAGGTCGGCCGACTCCAGGTCACCGGTTCCCCGAAACACTGCACTATACCCAGCGATCTTTCCGCCGAGCCGGTACGCCATCGCTGACCGGCCACGATGCCGTACGAAGTGGCCGAACCCGCCCTGCCGGCACCCACGTTGGGCCCTGCGCGGCGGCGCGCAGCGCCCGGGCTGCGCTCACGCTCCTGGTCCGGCCGGCATGACGGAGAGGAGTGCGGGAGGAACCAGCGATTGGCTGTGGTCACGTCTCGCGTGTTCTTCGCGGAGTTTCGAGGCGCCGTTCCCTCATCTGGCCCGTGTCTTGGTGGAGTTGGTGGATTGGGCTGCGGCTGGGGTTGTCACGTCACAGATGGGGCGGCAGTGGGGCGCCTTCCGCCTGCCGCGCTGGGCGCCGTCGTCTCCCCGCCTGATCACTGGGCTTCGGCGCGGAGTTGACTGCGAGTGCGCATCAGGATCCGGCCGAGCATGTTCTTGCCGGTACCGGTCCTGCCGCGGCCCCAGTAGTGGTCGGTGGTGGTGTCCTCGACGATCTCCTCGTCGGCAGTGGACAACAGGATCTCCCGGATGTCCGCATGCGCTCGGAACTTGGTCGCCACGGCACGGCGCATCACGTCATCCTTGACCCGGTCCCAGTCCCGTCGCAGTGGCTTGGACGGGTCACGGCCCAACTCCGCTGCACGCAGCGGCGTGCGGGCCCGACGGATGAGATCGGCATGGCGGGTGCCGACGAACTTCTGGGCCTGGAAGTAGTGCTCCGAGGTCGGCCACGAGTGTCCGTCGAGGTCCAGGCTGTGCACGGAGAAGTTGGAGAAGCAGCCGTAGGGGACTTCGTCAGCACCGTAGAAGTAGATCGTCATCCGAGCCTCGTGGCCAGTTGCGGGGCCCCCACGATCCCAGCCGCTGGTCCGCGCTCGCAACCGGTATCGGTCGCCCGCTCCCCGGACTTCACCGTCGAAGGCCACGCCGCACGCCGTCGTCCCGCCGCCTGGTCGCTTCAGCTCGGACCGTCGGATTGCCGCACCGCGGGCAGGGACTTACAACGGCAACTCGCCCGGCAGGTGCCGCGTGTCGTTGAAGACGACCACCGACGACGGCCGGCCCGGTGCGTAGCGGACGACCGTCAGGGCCGCGTTGGCGTGGTTCAGCCCGAGCCACCGCCACTTCGGCGCGTCCAGGGCCTCCCGGACCAGCCACCCCACCAGGAAGTTGTGCGTCACGACCAGCTCGTGCCGCTCCTCCTCCCCCGTCACCGGCCCGGTGAACTCCTCCACCGCCCGCCGCGCCAACCCGGGCCCCCGCCGCCGTTCCTCCGGCGTCGCCTGCTCCAGGAACCGCACCAGGTGGTCGGCGCAGTCCGCCGGCAACTCGGCCCGCTCCGGCACGTACGGCACGTAGTCCCCGGCCACCTCCGTCTCCCGCAGCACCGCGCCGCCGCCCAGCTGCTCCCCCACCAGGCGCGCGGTCTCCGCGGCCCGCGCCAACGGCCCGTGGTGCACCACCGAGATCGGCCGCCCCCTCAACCGCCGGCCCAGCAGCACCGCCTGCCGCCGCCCGTTCTGGCTCAACCCGCTCTCGTCCGCCAACGCCTCCCCGTGCCGCACCAGATACAGGTAACGCGTCGCCGCCCCCGTCATCCCGGATCTCCCTCGCGATCTCGCACACGCCGTCCAGGGATCCGACGCCGGCCATTCTCGCCCGGTTCCGGCCATAGACCTCGCAAGCCCCTCGCCGAGGCGTCGGCAGCGACGAAGGGACCCGTCCCGCCACCGGAAGGAGGCCCCGGATGTCGCAGAGCCTCAATTCCGCCGGGAAGTAGCAAGAGGTCCGCCGCTCCCAGGGGCGAAGCGCCGAGCGGTCAGCGGCATCAGCCCTGCTGATGCGCAGTGAAGCAGACCGCGTTGGACGTGATCGCGGACACGGCTTCAGGATGGCCGAATGACCGTTACCTCTGCTGCCGCCTCCTTCGCCGTCGTGGCGGGCATGCTGACCGTCATGCCGGGACTGGACACGGCTCTGGTGCTGCGCTCCGCGATCACCCTGGGCAGGCGCCGGGCCTTCGCGACGGCGCTGGGGATCCTCTGCGGCGTGCTCGTGTGGGGCATTGCCGCCGCGGTCGGTGCCGCGGCGGTGCTCACGGCATCCCATCTGCTGTACGACGCGCTGCGCGTGGCCGGTGCGGGGTACCTGGCCTGGCTGGGGATCGGCATGCTTCGCCGGACGCTCAAGGAGCGCGGCCGGCCCACCTCGGGGGATGCGGCGGACGGAGCGGGGGCCACGACCGCGGAGGCGACGTGGGCACGGTCCTGGGCGCGCGGGCTGGGCACCAGCCTGCTGAACCCGAAGAACGGCGTCTTCTACATGGCGATGCTGCCCCAGTTCATCCCCAGCGGCACCTCGCATCTGCTGATGGGGGTCGTCCTGGCGGCCGTGCACGACCTGGAGGGGCTGGTCTGGTTCAGCGCGCTGATCCTCGGCACCCAGCTCGTCCGCCGGTGGCTGAACCGCGGCTCGGTGCAGCGGGCCATCGACGCGATCACCGGCTCGGTCCTCGTCGGCTTCGGCGTCAAGCTGGCACTCGGGGAGAACTGACCGCCGGGACCGACCGGCAGGGACGGCGAGATGTCGACCAGGAGCACATCGGGCCGGGTCCTGCTCTCCCGGTTGCGGGACGAGCACATGCAGGCACCGTTCGCTCAACATCCAACCGGCGGCCATCGTCGCCGCGTCACCGGCATCACCGCCTGACCCCGGAGCGCCGTCGGGCCTCCGCCGATCCGGCGGAGGCCCGAATGAGTCGACACGTCCTCGCGGCGTGCGGTGTCCCGCGTGCGGCGTGCAGTGTGCGGCGTGCACTGTGCGGTGTCCCGCGTGCGGCGTCCGGCGTTCAGTGTGCCCGGCGATCCGCCCGCTCCGCCTACCGCAGGGCGGCAAGGTACGCGAGCACCTCGTCGCGGGCGGCCGCCGGGGCGGTGAGGGCGATGTGGTTGTCCGGGCGGACGAGGACGAGGGCGTCGCCGGTGATTCCGTAGGCGTCGCGGGCGGCGTCGTCGGGGTCGTCGAGGAGGACCGGCCGGACGTGGCCGGGCAGGTCGGCGAGGGCGGGGCGGGTACTCGGACCGAAGCCGAGCAGGGTGAAGTGGTCACCGGCGAACTGCCCGAAGAGGCTGGACGGTTCGCCGTCGGGGCCGGAGCAGACGGCGTCCGGCGCCCGGTCGCCGGCCTGGAGCGGGCCACCGAGGCGGTCGGTGGCGAGGCGGCTCCACCGGTAGCCGAGCGAGAGGCCGGTGACGTCGGCCACCCGGCCGGCTTCGACGCCGACGCCGGGGGTGCTGATGCCCTCGGTGACGGCGGCCATCCCGGCGGTGCTGACGTCGAGGGTCCAGGCGGCGATCGGCAGCCGCTCCTCCTGGTAGGTGTCCAGCAGGGCCGGTCCCGCCAGGCCGCGCAGCACGTGCCCCAGCTTCCAGGCGAGGTTCCAGGCGTCCTGGATGCCGGTGTTCATGCCGAGCCCGCCCGCCGTGGGGTGGACGTGGGCGCAGTCGCCGGCCAGGAAGACCCGCCCCTGGCGGTAGCTCTCGGCCATCCGGACGTTGACCCGCCAGGTGGACAGCCACGTGGCGTTGGTGAGCTTGAGGTCCTCGCGGCCGGTGTGCCGTGCGGCCAGCCGCTGGAAGCTCTCCAGCGACGGGGCCACCGCCCGGCCGTCGGCGTCCCTCTCGGGGCTGGCCTGCAGCTGCCAGCGGCGGCTGCCCTCGAACGGGCAGAGCATGAACACGCCCTCCGGCCCGAACCACTGGTGCCAGGCGCCCGGCTCCAGGCCCTCGACCTCGACGTCGCCGCAGACCATCATCGGCTCCGGGTCACCGTCGCCGACGAACGGGATCCCCAGCAGCTTGCGCACGGTGGAGCGGCCGCCGTCGCACGCGACCAGGTACTCGGCGGAGATCCGCCCGCCGTCCGCGAGGCGCACCTCCACCCCGTCACCGTCCTGCGTGAAGTCCGCGAGCTCGGTGGCGAGTTCGACCGCCACCCCGTACTCGGCGAGCTTCTCGCGCAGCAGCCGCTCCACCCGCGTCTGCGGCAGCCACAGGCTCGCCGGGTACGGGGCGACATCGCTGGGGCGGACGCCGGCGAACGGCTCGCTCTCCTTGACGAACTCGCCCTCGAAGTACTTGCGGAACGGCAGGTGGGTGCGGCCCTCGGCTGCCAGCCGCTCGCCCAGGCCGAGGTCCGCGAGCACCTCCAGGCTGCGCGGATTGAGGGTCTTGCCGCGCGAGCCGGTGTGGAAGGCCGCCGCCTTCTCGATCACCCGGACCGCCACGCCCTGTCGCGCCAGTCCGCACGCCAGGGTCAGTCCGGTCGGCCCCGCCCCCACGATCACCACGGTCGTCATGTCCGTCCGCCCCTTCCGGTTGTCGATGCACACCATGAAACAGCAACCCAGTAACAAATGCAACCGGGTAACAAATGTCTCCGGGTTATGATCTCGGCATGAGCCCGAGTGAGCAGCGCACGCGTCCGAGCAAGCCGACCGAGCCGACCGGACCGAGCAGGGGCCCGGAGGCGGACCTTGACCCAAGCCCGGGCGCAGACCCTGACGCGGCCCCTGGCGCGGGCCCTGGCACGGGCCTGCGGACCATCAAGAAGCGGCGCACCCGGCAGACCATCGCCGACGTGGCCATCGCTCTCTTCCTCGAACGCGGTTTCGACCGTGTCTCGGTGGCCGAGATCGCCGCCGCGGCCGAGGTCTCCAAGCCCACGCTCTTCCGCTACTTCGGCAGCAAGGAGGAGCTGGTCCTGCACCGCTTCGCCGACCACCTCGGCGAGGCCGGGCGGGTCGTACGCGACCGCGGGGCCGGACTCACGCCGTTGGACGCCCTGGAGCGCCACCACCTGGAGCGACTGGCGGCCCGGGACCCCAACACCGGGCTGTCCGACCACCCGGAGGTGCTCGCCTTCCTCCGGCTGATCTACGAGACCCCCAGCCTCTCCGCCAACCTGCTCGACTACATGGACGCCGACACCCGCGCGCTCGCCGAGGCGCTGGACCCGGACGGCGGCGTGGCCGCCCGGCTGGTCGCCGCCCAGTTCACGGCGGTCCGCCAGGTCCTCGCCCGCTCCACCTGGGACCGGCTCGCCGCGGGGCAGGACATCGGCGACGTCGCCCGCATCGCCGCCGCCGAGTCGACCGAGGCGTTCGCACTGCTGCGCGACGGCGCCGCCACCCGCGGATTCTGACCCGCGGGCACGGCAACGGCACGCACCTCGGGGCCTGTTGGGGGCGCGACGGCGTGGCGGCGCACCCGGGGCTGCGCTCCGCCGCGTACAGCCGGCCGGCCCGGCAGGCGGAGCGGACGGGACCGGCCCCTCCGCTCGACAATCACGTTGACCTGCGTGGGCGGGACGGAGATCGTGAGCCCATGACGGACAGCACCTGGCTCAATCGCGATCACCAGCTCGTCCCCGGCAAGGAGCTCTTCCGCAGCGAGCGCTCATTCCACCTCCTGGCCTACACGGCGAGCCACAGCCAGCTCCTGATGCGGAGCGTCGGCCGGCCCGACGAACCCGGCGAGCCCGAGACGACGATCGACCTGCTGTTCAAGCCCGTCACCGTGGTGAAGATCCGTGACAACCACCGCGGCCTGGCGATCAGATGCGCGACCGAGGCCGAGAGCGCGCAGGTCAAGGCCGAGCACGCCAGCGTCTCCTTCGACCGGGACGATCACGTCTTCGTCCTGGAGAGCCAGGGCGAGTCCGACTACGTGGTGGCCATGGCCGTCGGCTGGACGGAAGGGGTACTCGGCCACACGCAACAGAGCTTCTTCAGCCACGTCGACCCCGGCAGGCCGATCTGGCCCAGCCTGCCCTTGGACGGGGTCGACCCCGGCCTCACCATCGCCTCGACCCGGGATCTCGTCGAGGCGCTGTCGGCCGAGGAGAGCGTCACGATCCGCCGGGAGCGTCACCGCTTCGTCCACGTCGTCATGACACGGGTAATCCGCCCCGACGGGCCCGCCGTCACCGGAGCGGGCGTCTTCCTGACCAGGGCCGACGCCGAGAACGCATTGGCCGCGATCACCGCGAGGTCGGTCGACTGCTGGATCGAGGAGCTCCCGATCGCAGTCTGACCGGGAGCCGCCCGCCCTTGGCAGTTCGGAGCAACCGGCCCCCACGAGCAGGGGACGCCCTTCTCGTCGAAGGACGTGCCGTCACGGACCACCTCTGCGGCGCGGGAGGCCGCGGGTCTCGCATCCCGAGACCGCCACCGTGATCCGGGCCACCTTCCGGGTGCCGTGGGTCCGGCGTGCGCGATCATGACCGGATGGACGCTCGTTTCCTTGGCATCGATGAGCTGGTCGAAGTCCCGTCCGTGGCGGTCGTCGTCGACGTCATGCGTGCTTTCACCGTGGCCGCCTGGGCCTTTGCCCAGGGGGCGGAGAAGATCGTTCTCGCCGAGTCGCTGGACGAAGCCCTGGCGCTCAAGGCTCGTCACCCGGACTGGGTGGCGCTCAAGGACGGTCCGGCCGCGCCCGGGTTCGACGCCGTCAACTCGCCCGGCCTGCTACAGTCCGTCGACCTCGGCGGGCGGACCGTCGTACAGAAGACCACGGCAGGAACGGTCGGCGCCCTCGCGGTCAGGGAGGCGTCGCTGGTGCTGTGCGCCGGCTTCGTGGTGGCGGAGGCAACTGCGCGGCTGTTGCGGGAACGTGAGTGCGACAGCGTCACGTTCGTGGTCACCGGTGAGGGCGGGCGAGCCGATGAGGACCTGGCGTGCGCCCAGTACATCGCCCGGAGAGCCGCCGGGGACGTGACGGACGCGGCCGGGTTCCTCCGCCGCGGCGCCGAGTCGCGCGCCGCGGCCGAGCTGACGGAGGGTGTGCGCCAGGGAGTCCACCCCGACGACGTCGCGCTCTGTCTTGAGCTCGACCGCTTCCCCTTCGCCGTGGTGGCGGCCTTGGAGGACTCGCTCATGGTCCTGCGTCCGCGCGCCGTGCCTTCCCTGACGGACGAGGCCTCGATCTGACCGCCGGCATGGTCCGGCGGCCGCGTGTCCGGGGGGCGTTCACGCCGCCAGGGCGGCGGTGCGCAGGTGGGCGGCGGAGCGGGCCAGACGGAACGCCGCGAGCAGGGTGGGGCAGAAGCCCAGTGCGCAGGCGGTGAGGACGCCGGCCGGGCTGAGGCCGGCGGAGGACGCGACGGCGACGACGGCGGCGGCCAGCGGCGTGACCAGGACCGGGCTGAGCAACAGCAGGGTCGCCTGGGTCTTCTCCCGGCGGCTCCACTGCGCGGACTTCGCGACCCGGACGGCGGCGGCGACCGCGGCGATCAGGGCGAGGGCCGGACCGATCGCCGGGACGAGGAGCAGCGGCATCGGCAGCACCGCGAGGACCAGGGTGAGGGTGGTGCGGCGGCCGGTCTCCGGCTCGGGGCGGGCCTGGCCCTCCTCGGCCAGCGCGGCGTCGGCGATCTGCCGGGGGCTGCCGAGCTGCGCGAGGACCTGCCGGACGGTGTCCTCGTCGGCGCTGTCGTGCTCGGCCAGCGTGACCTCGACGTGCTCGCGCAGGTCCGCCAGCAGTTCGCGGCGGCGCTCGGCGGGCAGCGGGGCGGTGTACCGGTCGACGGCGTCGAGGTGGGCGCGGACCAGGGGGTGCTCGATGGGGTTGTTCACGGGTTCTCTCCTGGGGCGAGGACGTGGTCGACGGTTTCGCGGAAGGCGGGCCACAGCGTGCTGAACTCCTCCAGCGCGCTGCGGCCCGCTTCGGTGAGGCTGTAGTAGCGGCGGGACGGGCCACTGGCCGAGTCGCGCAGGAAGGTGTCGGCGAGCCCGGCGCGGCGCAGTCGGGACAGCAGGGGGTAGATCGTGCCCTGGCTGGTCGCCAGCATCGGGAAGCGGCCGAGTTCCTGCAGCAGCTCGACCCCGTAGCGCGGTCCGTCTCGCAGGAGGGCAAGGACGCAGTACTCCAGCACGCCTTTGCGCAGCTGGGTCGCCACCGGTCCGTCCGCCGCGTCGGCTCCACCCTCGGGGTTTGTGATGCCAGGTACCATGCATCACAAGGTAGCATGCGAAGCCAGATAGCGAGAGGGTCGCCGCTCCGCCGCCGCTCCGTCACCGCTCCGCCGCCGCTTCGCCGCCAATTCGTCACCGCTCCGCCGCCGATCCGAGGGTTTCGGCCCAGGCCGTCGAGGACGCACCCTCCCGCGCCTGCTCGCCCCCCGCACGAGCCATCCACGCGCACCAGTCACCCGAGCCGCTCACAGGGCCGCTCGCAGAGCCACCCGAACCAGCCTTCGGGGACTGGAGGTTGGCAAACGAGAACCCGAAGAACCCTGGTGGGCGACGAACCAAGTCCGTACCATCGCGGCGGGGCACCGGCGAGGGAGGGCGCGATGCACGGACAGGAGTCGGCCGCGGCCGCGGTCGGGATACTCGTCGACTCCGCCGCTCGCGGGACGACCGCCGGGTCGCCGAATCAGGACGTGGTCTCGCTCGTGCGTGAACGGCTCGGTCGGACGCAGCTCGGCACCGCGGCGCTCTTCCGGCTCGACGGCGAACGGAGCAGCGGCGCGGCGGACATCGTCCGCAGCGTCCTGGCCGATGAGATCTCCGGCGACGCCGCGTTCGGGCAGATGCTCCAGGCCGCCGTGAACGGCCGTCCACCGCTGCGGCCGGCAGGGCCCCCGGTGTCACCGCCCCCGCCCCACTCGCCCCCAATCCAGCCGCCCCCAACCCAGCCGCCCCCGGTCCCGCCGCCCCCGCTCCCCCCGCTCCCGCTCCCGCCGCGCTCCCCCGCCGTCACCCACCGGCGGCCGCCTGCTGCTGCTCCGCCCAAGGTGCGGCCTCGTCCGAGCAGGGGCCGCGTCGTCACGGTGTGGCTGCTCGGCCTGCCCCAACTGCTCGTCGTCCTGATCTGCGAAAGCATCGCCGTACAGCTGGATGCGCCGTCGGCCGTCGTCCCGCTCCTCCTTGGCGTCGCGACCCTCCTCACCATCACCGGGATCACCCTCGGCGCCGGCGCCCTGCAGCGGTCGAGCAGCCTGATGCTGCACGCGGGCGTGATGGTCGACGCCTTCCTGCTCCTCTCACTCGTGTTGAGGTTCCTCCGGACCTGACCGGCCATTGCCCCGCCGTTGCCCCGCCGTTGCCCTGCCGTTGCCCTGCCGTTGACCGGCCGTCGGCAGGGCGCCTCACCCCTCACCCCTCACCCCTCACCCCTCACCCCTGGACCGCCGACGCGCTCCGGGCCACGGCGGCACCTGCCGTGGCCCGGAGTGCTCCTTCCGCCCGCCGACAGGTCAATGCGCGTCGTCGGCGGCCTCGGCGTCGGACCCGGTCGTCGCGGCCCCGGCACGGCGGCGCGACGTCATCGCCCAGGCGGCCGGGACGGTCGCGGCGAGCAGCACCCCGGCCGTGACCAGCGCCTGCTGCGCGCTGGTGGCCGCGGCCTGGCCGGAGCCGTCGCCGCTCAGGTAGACGCCACCGATGACGGCGACGCCGAGGGTGCCGCCGAGCTGCTGGACGGCGTTGAGGAGCCCGGCCGCCGAGCCGGTCTCCTGCGGGGAGACGCGACTCAGCGCGGTGCTGAAGAACGGCGGGGTGAACAGGCCCACGCCGAGTCCGGCCAGGGCGAGGGCGAACGGAAGACCGACCGGGTAGTCGCCGGCGGACGCCGTCCGGTAGGCGAGGGCCGCGGCGGCGAGGCCGACGGCCAGGGTGACGAGGCCCGCGTGCAGGACGCGCGTGCCGTAGCGGGCGTAGAGGCTGCCGCCGGCCGCGAAGGAGGCGACCGCCAGGCCGCCGGACCACGGCAGCAGGGTGAGGCCGGCGGTGAGCGGGCCGCTGTCCAGGCCCAGTTCCAGGTGAAGCACCACCGTGATCATGACGCCGTTCATGACGGCGAAGAACAGGGTGGAGGTGGCGAGTGCGGCGGGGAAGGCGCGCCCTCGCAGCAGGGACGGCTCGACCAGCGGGGTGCGGCCGGCGGCCGCCGCGCGGCGCTGGTGGACGGTGAAGGCGAACAGGACGACCGCACCGAGCGCGGCGGCGGCCCACGCGGTGGCGCTCGGCGCGCCGGTCCCGGCGGCGAGCGGGCACACCAGCAGCGCCGTGCCCGTCATGGCCAGGGCGGTGCCGGCCGGGTCGAGGCGGGGACGTACGGGGGCGCGGTCCTCCCGCAGGCGAGGGGCGATGGCCAGGACGGCGGCCGCGAGTGGCAGGTTCACCAGGAACACCGCCCGCCAGCCGGTTCCGAACAGGTCGGCGTGGGTGAGCACACCGCCCAGGACGGGCCCGAGGACTGCGGACAGCCCCATCACCGGGCCGATGGTGCCCAGCGCCTTGGGGAGTTCGTCGTCGTCGAACATGGCCCGGATCAGTCCGAACGTCTGGGGGATGATCAGGGCCGCGGCGGCGCCCTGCAGCGCGCGCATGCCGATCAGGACGGTGACGTTCGGGGCGAGCGCGCAGGCCAGCGAGGTGAGGGCGAACGCGGTGACGCCGATCCGGAAGACGCGCCGGCGGCCGGCGATGTCGCCGAGGCGCGCGGCGGTGAGCAGCCCGAGGGCGAAGGTGAGGGTGTAGGCGGCGCTGTACCAGGGGATCGCGGCGGCGGGGCCGCCGAGGTCGGTGTGGATGACGGGGCCGGCGACCTGGACGATGGTGGCGTCGAGGAGGTTCATGGCCTCGGCGGTGAGCAGCGCGATCAGGGCGGTCCACCGCCACCGGTACGGACCGGGGGCCGGCCCGTCGGGCGTGGCCGGGGAGTCGTGGGCGGCCGGGGCGTGGTGGACGGGCGGCCGGTCGGGCGTGGCCAGGGTGTCGCGGGCGGTGCGGGTGGCGGCGCCACCGGTGCCGGCGGGCGCGGTGGAGTGTTCGGCCATGGGAACCCCCGTGGGTCGTGTGTGGTCCGCGGATGAGCGGCGCGCCGCGCGTCGTTCCGGCGTCCGGCCGCCTGACCACCACCCTGAACCGCCCCCTGCCACGGCTTCCATTCCTGGCCGCCAAATCGACGATTTCCTCCATTCTGGTCCGCTACTTTGGTGGATATGCTCGAACTGGACGACCTCGACCGCGGCCTGATCCACGCCCTCCATGTGGACGCCCGCGCCCCGTTCACCCTCATCGCCGACGTCCTCGGCTCGTCGACCCAGACCGTGGTGCGCCGCTACCGCCGCATGCACGCCGAGGGCGGCCTGCGCGTCGTCGCCCTGCCGACCCCGAGCAGCACCCGCGAGCACCAGTGGTTGCTCCGCCTGACCGCCGCGACCCGCACCGCCCACGACATCGCGGTCGCGCTGTCACGCCGTCCCGACACCTCGTGGGTCCGGCTGACCTCCGGCGGCACCGAGATCGTCGCGATCATCAACACCGCGCCCAGCGGCCCCGACGCCCACTCACTCCTGCTGCGCGACATCCCGCGCACGACCGGGATCACCGGGGTCTCCGCGCACTACCTGCTGCACACCTACCTCGGCGGGCCCACCGCGTGGCGCGGCCGGGTCAGCACGCTCACCCCCGAACAGGAGGCCCGGCTGCGCGCCCACGACGTCCCGGGCGGTGTCACGGCCGAGGCGACGGGCGGCGTCACGGCCGACGTCACAGGCGGCGCCTCGGCCGGCGCCACGGGCGACATCACCGGCGACGCCCCGTACACGCTCACCGACGCCGACCTGCGCCTGCTCGCCGTGCTGCGCGAGGACGCCCGGACCAGCTATGCCGACCTCGCCGCCGCGACCGGCTCCACGCCCTCCACGGTCGCCCGTCGCCTGACCGAACTGCGGGCGCGCGGTGCGCTGTTCTTCGACGTCGACATCGAACCGGCCGTCCTCGGCGCCACCGTGTCCGCGCTGCTCTGGATGCAGGTCGCCCCCAGCCGCCTCGACGAGGTGGCCACCACCCTGGCCGCCCACGACGAACTCGCCGTCGTCGCCGCCACCACCGGCTCCACCAACCTGGTCGCCCACGCCCTGTGCCGCGACGCGGAGGCCCTGCACCACTACCTGACCCGACGCGTCGCCCTGGACGCCATCACCCGCATCGAGACGGCGCCGGTGCTGCGCACCTTCAAGGCCGCCGCCACCCTTCGCGGCTGACGGCCAGACCGCCCCGCAGGGTCACGGCGGCCCGGCCGCCCCGCACGGTCCCGTGGCCCGGCCGCCCTTCACGGCGGGTCAGCCCCGGGCCCTGGCCGCGTCCCACACGGCGCTCTCGACGAAGTGCACGTCGTAGGTGTCCTGATCGGGCAGCAGATCGTCGAACCGCTCCCGGCCCCAGGCGATCCCGGACAGCCGGCGGAAGTACTCGAAGCGTTCCACCCCCGGCGTGGCGACGACGAGCAGGTCCGTCGAACTGCCCGGTGCCGCACCGAAGGCGTGCGGCAGACCGGGCGGAACGGCGACCAGACCCCCGGCGGCCACGACCTCCGTCCGGTCGCCGAGCAGGAACTCGGCCGCGCCGTCGAGGACGGTGAACACCTCCCAGGACACCGCGTGACAGTGCGGCCTGGCACCGTCCGCGCCGACCCCGAGGGTCAGCCGGTTGGCCCCGAACGCGCCGCCCGTATTGCCGGCATCGGCCAGCAACTGAAAGGCACCGTGCGGCAGTTCGGCGCGCTCCACCTCGGCCGCCTGCACCACGAACGCGCCCGCCGCCCCACCGGCGATCCCCGCTGCGCTTCCCATTCCCATCTCCTCTGCTCCGCTTCCCGGCTTCCCGGCTTTCCGGCCTTCCGGCTTTCCGGCCTTCCGGCCTTCCGGCTTTCCGGCTTCGACCTTCCCCGCCCTCCGACCTTCGGAGCCGGGTTCGTCGCCCATTGGACCGGCCGGGATGATCCGCGGACCAGAAGCACTTGGAGCAGACAGTCATCACCGATCGAGATGGACGAGGGGGACGAGGTGGAACTGCGACAGCTCCAGTACTTCGTGGCGGTCGCGGAGCACGGCGGGTTCGGCCGGGCCGCCGAGGGGCTGAACATCGTGCAGTCGGCCGTGAGCCAGCAGATCCGCAGGCTGGAACGGGAGCTCGGCGTGACGCTCTTCGACCGCTCGACCCGGCACACCCGGCTCTCCGCCGCCGGTGAACGCCTGCTGCCGGAGGCCCGGGCGGCGCTCGCCGCCGTCCGGCAGATCGGCCTGGTCGCCGAGGAGGTGCGCGGCGGCCGGGACGGCGTCCTGCGGCTCGGCACCGTCCAGGCCCCCGGTGACCGGCTGTACCGGGCCCTCGCCCGACTTGCCGACAGCGCGCCACGACTGCGGGTCCGGCTTCGACGGGCCTCCCCGGCCGAACGGCTGGCCGGGGTGGAGCGGGGCGAGCTGGACGCGGCCCTGGTCCGAGCCGCCACCCTCCCGGACCACCCCGGCATCCGGCTGTTCCCGGTGTGGCACGACCCGCTGTACGTCGCCGTACCGGCAGGCCACCCCCTCGCGGCACAGCCCGAACTACGCCTGGAGCAACTCGGCGACCTGCCGATGCGGTTGGCCGCCCGGGAACACAACCCCCCGTTCCACGACCTGGTGACCGCCGCCTGCCGGACCGCCGGCATCGACCCGCCGCACAGGGCGCCCTTCACCGGCCTCCAGGAGACCCTGGCCGAACTCGGCGGCGACGCGGAACCGTCCTGGACGGTCTTCTACGAGATCACCGGCCTGCCCCGACTCCCCCATGTGGCCGTCCGCCCACTCGTCGGCCCGACCGTGACCACCTCACTCGCCGTCCCCACCGGCACCGCCGTCCCCACCGGCGCGCCCACCGCCGCCGTACGCCTGTTGCTGCGGGCCTTGGAGAACTGAGCCCCGAGGAATCGAGCCCTGGAGAAGTGAACCTTCGAGAAGCGAGGACTGGGGAAGCGAACTCGGAGAAGTAGGCCCCGGAGAAGTGGGGTTCGGAGAAGTAGGCCCCCGGAGAAGTGGGATTCGGAGAACCAAGTCTCGGAGAAGCGAGCCCCATGAACCCGGGGCCGACACCCGGCCGTACCCCGGGAATGTCACAGAACCGCACGTCGGTGTACCACTCCTGCCACCGTCCGAGGATTCGTACGAACGCCTGATCTATTGTGTTGCCATATTTTCGGTGCGGCTCGAATCGCATCAGGCACCACTCTCGGGGGGGGAGATCACGTTGGCTGACGTCAGCGTCGTTCCGACTGAACTGCACCAATCGGCACAGGTGGCGAAAGCCCTTGCCGAGGAATTCGCCAAGCCCGTCCAGACCGCACTGACCTCGGCGACCACGACCTCTGGTCAGCTCGCCGGCTGGTCGGTCGCCGGCGGGCTCGGGCAGCTGGGGAGCAGTTGGGCCGCACCGCTCTCGGCGCTCCAGCAGCGGATCACGGCCACCGCCACCAACCTGGACGCGAACGCCGACGCCCACAGCCACAACGAGCAGGCGGTGGCCGGCGCCTGGAGCCAGCAGCAGGGGGCGAAGCAGTGAGCAGCCTCTACGAGCTCCTGGTGAAGTTCGACCCGCAGGGGCTGCGTGACGTCGCGAAGAACTGGAAGGCACTGGCGCACAGCGCGGAGACCACGGGCTCGCGCCATCGCAACCAGGTCAACGGCCCGCTGCACCAGCACTGGAAGGGCGCGGACGCCGATGCGGCGTACCCCTACATGGAGCGCACCGAGCAGCAGCTGGACGTCGTCCGGGTCGAGGCGGAGACGGCAGCGCTGACGCTGAACACGGTCGCCGACCGGATGTACCAGGCACAGACGAACCTGACGAACGCGGTGCACCGCGCACAGGACTCCGGTCTGACGGTGTCGGCGGACGGCACGGTCAGCCTCCCGCCCGTGGGCCCCGGGGAACACAACGACCCGGACGCCCAGGCCGACCGCCGCAACCTCATGACCCTCAGGAACGGGTACCAGGACCGGATCAACCAGGCACTGAAGGACGCCCAGACGGCGAGCGACCAGGGAAACACCGCCCTCGGACGCCTGAACGGGGACATCCTGAACGCCGAGCGGGCGAACGGATCCATGGCCGAGACGCGGACCGACGCCGCCGACGTGATGAAGGACCTCGGCCTCGCCGACCCCTACATCCCGGACGGCAAGGACCCGCAGAAGAACGCCGACTGGTGGAAGGGCCTCACCCCCGACCAGCAGGAGACGTACCTGGCCCTGAACGCGGCCAGGATCGGCGCCATGGACGGCCTGCCGGCCACCGCCCGGGACGAGGCCAACCGGCTCGTGCTGGACCAGAAGCTCGACGCCCTGGAGGCCGGCACCCCCGCCTCGTTCGGCCTCGACCAGACGGACTACGACAAGCGCAAGGCCGCGCTCAGGACCATCAAGGGCAAGCTGGAGGAGTCCGCCGACGCCAAGGACGAGGAGCACCAGATGTTCCTCCTGGGCATCGACCCCGAGGCGTACGAGGGGGACGGGCGCGCGATCGTCGCCACCGGCAACCCGGACAAGGCGACGCACACGTCCGTGTTCGTCCCGGGCACGAACACCGACTTCAACGGCGTCCCGGGGCAGATCGACCGCATCCGCCAACTGCAGTCCACCGCCAAGGGTTTCGCGAAGGCCGGCGAGACCGTCTCGGTGATCTCCTACCTAGGCTACGACCCGCCCGAGAGCCTCCCCGAGGCGGCGAATCCCCAGCGCGGCAAGGACGGCGCCGACGACCTGCGGCGCTTCTCCAACGGGCTCAGGGTCGCGCACGGCGAGCCGAAGACCCATCTCTCCTACATCGCGCACAGCTACGGCAGCTACGCCGTCGGCGTGGCCGCTTCGGGCGGCGACGGCCTGCACGCCGACGACATCGTCACGCTCGGCAGTCCCGGCATGGGCGTCGACAACGCCGACAAGTTGCACATCGACCCCAACCACGTCTGGATCTCCGAGGCCGAGGACGACCCCACGCGCCTCGTCGGCGGGTACACCCTGGGCCCGGGCCCTCACATCATCGGGTTCGGAGGCAACAACCTCTACACCGACACGTCGGGCCACGGCGGCTACTGGGACGCGAACACGGAGAGCCTCAGGAACCAGGGGAAGATCATCGTCAACAAGCCGCCGGAGGTCGATCCCAAGGAGATCGTCATCGGAGGGTTCATCCCCATCTGGCATTGAGTCGATCCCGGAGAGAACACCCATGACCCGTCCGTCCACCCGCCGGTCCACCGCCGGCACCCGGCTGCGGCGCCTCCTGGCGGTGACGCTGATGGCCGCCACTCTTGGAGCCTGCATGTCCAGCCCCGGTACCGGGAAGAACGACCCCCTGCCCGTCAAGTCCCGCGAGGAGGCCCTCGACTGGACGCGTCAGCTCCTGACCCACCTGGCCCAGACCGCCGGCATCCAGATCAACAGCGAACCGGAGCAGGCCACCTTCAGTCCGTGCGTCGGCAAGAACGGCGAATCGGCGCCCGACGACCGGTTCACCCTGCTGTACTTCCTCCACAGCGACGTTCCCGCCGCCCGGCACAACGAGGTGCTCCGCAGCGTCCGGGACACGCTGACGAAGGAAGGCCTGACGGTCACCGTCTACCGTGAGGCGACGGACGCGAAGCCGTACGCCGCCTTCTCCGCCCGCCACCCCCAGAGCCGGTACGTCACCGGTGTCGACAGCACCGACGACACCCGCATGGCCCTCAGCGTCACCACCCCCTGCCTGATGCCGCCCACGACCTCGGCCTCCCCCACGCCGTAGGCACGTCACCTCCACGGGCGCGGCCGCAGTTCAGAGGCCCTCAGCCCAGCAGCGCGGGGGCCAGCTCGCGCCACTCGCGGTCGGGCAGGGCGGCCGGGTCGGCGGTGAGGACCTGGATGCAGACGTGGTCGGCGCCGGCGTCGAGGTGTTCGCGGACGCGCCGGCGGATCGCGTCGGCGTCGCCGTGGGCGACGATCGCGTCGACCAGGCGGCGGCTCGGGCCGCCCACGATGTCCTCGTCGCCGAAGCCGAGTCGGCGGACGTTGGCCTCCTGGTGGGCGGCCATCGCCACGTAACCGGCCACGTGGGCGGTGGCCAGTTCCCGGGCGCGGGCCGGGTCGGTGTCCAGCACGACGGCCTGCTCGACGCCGAGAAACGCGTCAGGCCCCATCAACTCCCGCGCGCGCAGCGTGTGTTCGACCGGAACGAAGTACGGGTGCGCACCCCAGGCGCGTTCGGCGGCAAGCCGCAGCATCTTCGGGCCGAGCGCGGCGAGCACGCGGCGGGGCGCGGGTTCGGGTACGGGACTGTGCGCGGGGACGGCGTCCATCGCGTCCAGGTAGGCGGTCATGGTGGCGACGGCCCGGCCGCGGGCCGGCATCGGGTAGCCGTCGAGCCGGTGGACGGTGTCGTCCACCCGGTGGCCGCCGAGGCCGAGCAGATAGCGGCCGGGGAAGGCCTCGCCGAGGGTGCGGGTGGCGGTGGCGGCGGCGATCGGGTCGCGGAAGGCGATGTTGGCGATTCCGGAGGCGACGGTGATCCGCCGGGTCGCCGACAGCACCAGCCAGGCCTGGCCCGCGGTCTCCCGGCCGAAGGCCTCGCCGAACCAGATCGCGCCGTACCCGGTCTCCTCGATCTCCGCGGCGGCCTCCCGGACGCGGCCGGCGGGCTGGGCGTCGAAGGCGAAGGTCCAGATGCCGACCTTGCCGAGTCCGTTCCGGGCGGTGTCCGTCATCGGCTGCTCTCCGTCATCGTTGCTCCTCGAAGCTTGTCCGTGATCGTCAGGGGCAGGGCGCGGCGCCGCGGCGCGGGGCACAGCGACGCAGGGCACGGCGACGCAGGGCACGTTGCACACAGCGGCGCGCCGAAGGGCTGATCCGGAGAGGCTCTCCGGATCACTGCGGACTACAATACGGAGAACCGCTCCGCTTGACCACTGCCCACCCACCCGGGAACCACCGCCCGTCCCGGGAACCACCATCCACCCCGGGAACGACCGCCCACCGATCGCGAGGACTCCACCCATGCCCCCGACGCAGCGCACCGACGCCCGGCGCAACCGCGAGCGGCTGCTCGCCGCCGCCCAGGAGGCGTTCGCCGAGGCCGGCGCCGAGGCCTCGCTCAACGAGATCGCCCGGCGCGCCGGCGTCGGGCCGGGCACCCTCTACCGGCACTTCCCCCACCGGGCCGCGCTGCTGGCGGCCGTCCTACAGGAACGCGTCGACCGACTCTGTGCCCGCGCCGACGAGTTGGGCACCACCGAGCCCGCCGACCGGGCCCTCGCCGAGTGGCTGCGTGCGTTCATCGCCCATGCGCGCACCAATCACGGCCTCGGCGGCGCACTGCTGCTGGAGGCCACCGACGCACTGGGCGCGGACTGCCATCGCCGGATCGAGGACGCTGCCGCGGCCGTCGTCACCCGCGCCCAGCGCGAGGGAACGGCCCGCCCGGACGTCACCCCGCACGACCTGCTCCGGCTCACCCTCGGCATCGCCCTCACCGCCACCGGGACCGGGCCGCACGACGATGCCGACGCCGACGCCGACCGCCTGCTCGCACTCGTCCTGGACGCCGCACACGCCCCCGCCCGCTAGACGAACCCGAGCGTCACCCGGACACAAACGTCACCCGGGCACAACCGGAGCACGTGCACGCCGCGGCGGCCGACGGGGTGATCACCCTAGCCGCCGACGGGGGCGGCAGCGCCGTGCCGTCGTCGACGACCTCGGGGTGACGCCCCGGGTCACCGGGGCTTCAGTCCGTCCATCACCAGCCCGAACAGGTGCTCACGACGCTCGGCGAGCGCGGGGGCCTGGTCGGTGGCCCAGCTGAGGGCGTTGACCAGGGCGAACAGGTCGACGGCGGTCACGTCCCGCCGGACGCCACCGTCCGCCTGGGCCGCCTCCAGGAGTCGACCTCCCGCCTGACGCATCGTCACGCACGCGGCGTGCAGGGGGGATTCCTCATCCGCGAGGGTGGCCATCAGGGTGGCGGGGAGGCCCTGGTAGGCGCTGGCACCGAGGGTGAACTCGTACAGCCAGTCGGTCAGCGCGCGCCCGGGCGGGGCGGAGGCGGCGAGGGCGTCCGCGCGTTCGGCGAGCCGCTCGAAGCGGTGGTGCAACAGGGCCTCCAGCAGGGCTTCCCGGGTGGGGAAATGCCGGTAGAGCGTCCCGAGACCCACCTCGGCGCGGCGGGCGACGTCCCGGAGCGACGCCTGGGTGCCCTGTTCGGCGACGACCTCCGCAGCCGCTTCGAGGACGCGGTCGCGATTGCGCCGGGCGTCGGCGCGCGGGGCACGCGGCGTGCCGACGGACGGCCAGCTGGCGGACGACGTACCGAGGGACGGCGCTCCGGCGGGCGATTCGCCGTCGGGCGGATCAATGGGCATGCGAATCCTCATCATTGACAAGTGGAGCAGTGCTCCGGTTTCATTTTCCGGAGCAGTGCTCCGGATTCTACCCGGGGCACTCCACCATGCGATCGGGGAGGAACATGGGCACGGAACGCAGCACCACGAAGGACACGGCCGCGGAAGACACGGCCCCGGAGACGATGCACGCCGTCCGGCTGCACGCCTTCGGCGAGCCGGAGCAGCTCGTGTACGAGGAGGTGCCCCGACCGGAGCCCGGACCGGGCGAGGTGCTGGTCCGGGTCCACGCGGCGGGCGTCAACCCGCCCGACTGGTACGCGCGGCGCGGCTTCGAGAACCTCCCGGCCGAGCTCCGGCCCGACTGGAAACCGCCACTGGTCCTGGGCAGCGACATCTCTGGCACGGTCGTGGCACTCGGCGAGGGCGTCACGGACTGGGAGCCGGGGGACGAAGTGTTCGGCCTGGTCAACTTCCCCGGCCGGGCAGCCGGTTACGCCGAGTACGCCGTCTCGCCCGCCGACCACCTGGCCCGCAAACCGGCCGGTCTCGGACACGTCGAGGCGGCGGCCGTGCCGATGGCCGGACTGACGGCTCATCAGTTGGTCTTCCGCCATCTCGCGGGCTCCCCCGGCGACACCGTACTGGTGAACGGCGCCGCCGGCGGGGTCGGCCACTTCGCCGCCCAACTCGCAAAGGTGGCCGGCGCGCGGCAGGTGATCGGGGTCGCCTCCGGCCGTCACGGAAGGTTCCTCACCGACCTCGGCGTGGACCGCTTCGTCGACTACACCCGGACTCCGACCGAGGAGGTCGTCCGTGACGCCGACCTGCTGATCGACACCGTCGGCGGCCCCGACGCCCACCGCCTCCTCCCCACCGTCCGGCGCGGCGGCCGGATCGCTCCCGTCTTCCTCGGCGACTACCACCGCGAGCACGCCGCCGCGCTCGGCATCACGCTCAACGAGCGGCCGTGGCAGGTCCGTTCGAGCGGTGCCGACCTCGCCGAACTGGCCGCCCTGCTCGACTCCGGGCGCGTGCGCGTCGGCATCGACAGCGTCTACCCCCTCCGGCGGGCCGCTGACGCCCACCGCCGCGCCGAACAGGGTCACCTCCAGGGCAAGATCGTCCTTCGCGTCACTGCTTAGCCGTCCGTCCGAGCCCGCCCGCGCCGACCCGGCACCCCGCCCGGCACCCCACCCGACGGACCGCGACGCCGGGAGGTGGCGCCGGGAGGTGGCGCCGGGAGGTGGCGCCGGGAGGTGGCGCCGGAACCGGGAGCTCGCGCCCGACAAGCGCGCCGAAGGCCACGCCCGCGGCAGGCTGCCGCGGGCGTGGCCCGAACGGGACGGGACGGAGACGGAGACGGGAGGATCAGAACTGGGTGCTGACCGTCACTCCGCTGAAGTCGGTGTTCGCGTAGAGGCTGACGTAGCGGTAGCCGGCCGTCGGGTTGGTGACGGTGATGCTCTGCGTCGAGCCCGAGTTGGTGGAGGAGGCGGTGAAGGCGCTCGGCGAGGCCCAGGTGTCCGCGTTGTAGTACAGGTACGCGGTGCCGGTGCCCCCGGAGGTGTTGATCTTCAGGGTGCTGGTGCCGGCCGGCAGGTAGACGTACAGGTAGCTGAGGTTGCCGGCGGTGGCGGCGAGGTTGGAGCGGGAGCAGTTCTGGCCGAGCGCGTCGGTGCGCGGGTCGGTGCAGGTCGGCAGGGTGGTGCCGCCGCCGGTGCCGGTGGTGACGGTGACCGAGGCCGGGGTGCTGGCGGTCTTGCCGGTGTTGTCGGTGACGGTCAGCGCCACCGTGTAGGTGCCGGCGTTGGCGTAGCCGTGGGTCGGGTTCTGCTGGTCGGACGAGCCGCCGTCGCCGAAGGTCCAGTGCCAGGCGGTGATCCGGCCGGGGCCGGTCTGGACGGACTTGTCGGTCAGGGTGACGGTCGCGCCGTTGACCGCGGAGCCGAACAGGGCGGTCGGGCCGGCCGCGTAGCAGGCGCCGCCGGCGCAGCTGTCGAGCCAGGCGTCGAAGTCGGCGTCGTAGCCGGTGCCGACGTTGTTGTAGACCGCGTAGCCGCCCTGGTAGTCACCGGTACGGAAGCGCGCCAGCATGGCCGCGACGTCGGCCGGGTGCTTCTCGAACATGTACCGGACGGCGAGGTAGCCCCACGGGTAGGTGCGCACCGTGTCCGAGTTGTTGTACGTGTTCTGGAAGACCGTGCTGAGCTTGTAGGTGTGCTTGGCGGCCTCGGCCATCGCCTGGGTGTCGGTGGTGCCGCGGTAGGCGTAGGACTCGTACTCGGCGACGCCCTCGATCCACCAGATGTCCGGGACGGAGATCTCGGTGGTGAAGTTGCCCTTCATGTCGTAGATGCTGTCCAGGTAGTGCGTGTACTCGTGGTTGAGGTTCCACACGTTGGCGGTGAAGCCGTCGTTCCACGACTTCTGGTACATCACGCACACGGCCTGGTTGTTGGGGTCGGTCGGGTCCATGACGGTCTGGCCGCCGTTGTTGGTGGAGTTCCCGAAGATCGCCCAGGAGTAGGTCAGGTAGTCCGCCTGGTTGGCGAAGACCGCGAGGGTGAGGGTCTTGTCGTACTGGCCGGGGATGGGGCCGTTGTCCTTCACCAGGTTGTGGAAGAAGGTGTCCTCGCCGCGCAGGCTCGCGCAGACGGCGGCCAGGTCGGCGGGCGACAGGGCCTCGGTCTGGATGGTGCGGTTGTCGCAGACCAGCTGGTTCGGCAGCACCGCCGCCGTCAGCTTCGCCGGCAGGTTGCAGGTGCCGTAGTACGAGCACTGGCCGGGGTCGAAGGCGTTGGCCTGGTACGCGGTGTGGACGTACAGCGGGCCGGTGACACCGGTGATCTGGCTGGCGTCGAGCACCGCCTTGACCTGGCCCTTGACCGCGGCCTCGACGGCGGGGCCGTCACCGGCCATGCGGCCGAGGTCGTTGCCCGCGTTGGTGTCGAGGTACGCGTTCGCCGTGCCGAGCAGGTCCTTGTGGTTGATCGCGAAGGTGCCCAGGGTGGTGGCGATGCTCGGGTCGGCAGTGACCGCCTTGACGAAGTCGCTGTTCCAGTTGCCGCGCCAGAGCGGTGCGCTGAGCACGGAGTTGACCGACTTGAGCATCTTCGGGAACGCGTTGTACGAGTTGTTGTAGCCGTTCAGCACCTGCTTGTAGACGCCCAGGTAGCCGCCCTGCAGGTTGGCGCTGTCGGTGAGGACCAGCACCTCGTTGAGCACGGTGCCGTTGTTGTCCGTGACGTCGGTCCAGTGCCGGCTCGCGAAGAAGGCGTCGAGGCCGGCCTTGGACGCGCTGGTGAGCGCGGCGTCGTACGGGCCGACGGCGGCCGCGTTGTTCGACTGCACGTACCAGCCGGCCCGCATGTAGAGCACGAGTTGGAGGATGGCGGTCGAGTTGTCGCCGGTGTAGTTGGCCGCCAGGCTCTGGAAGGCGTTGGTGACGGTGAGCATCTTCGATTCCTTGAAGATGTTGCCCGCGTCGGTGCCGGTGACGTTGAAGAGGGTGTTGACGCAGTCCAGGGTCGAGCCCTCGACGAAGGAGACCAGGTCGGCCCCGCTGCGGCTGCCGAAGTCGGCCGGGGTACAGCTCTGCGCGGTCGCGGCGCCGCCTGTGGCGGCCGCACCGGCGGGCGCCGCGCTCAGCGGGCCGGCCGCACCCGCGGCGGGGTGGGCGGAGGTGCCCGGCTTGGCCGGGGGTGTCTGCCGCGTGCCCGGGCGCGGCGCGGTCTGCACGGCGGTACCGGCCGGCTGGCCCATCACGACCTGGCCGAGCAGCGCCGGCGGCAGCGGCTTGGCGACGGGGGCGATGTCCTCGGACGTTTGGTCCACCGTGAGGAAGGCCCCGAGCGGCTTGGGGACGGCCGAGCCGTCGTCGGCCGCCTGCTGGGTGGTGGCGGACTGCTGGTCGGCGGAGTACTGGGCGGCGGCCGAGGGCCGGGAGGCCTGGCCGGCGGCGGCGAGCGCCGGGACCGGCAACAGGGTGGCGGTGGCGGCACAGCCGGCGACGAAGCCGGCCATGAGCGTGGGAAGGGGTATGCGGAGACGCACGGTGGGTCCTTCTCCTGTGGGGGGAGGGCGCTGGACGACTGCCGAGGCATGGGGGAATCCGACGCGATCGTCCCAGTCGTCGAAGGTTCAGAACAATGTCACAGGTCATATGACATTTGTTCCACCGGCCATAACACGGCTCCCGGACACGGCCTCCAGGACACCGCCTCCCGCCACCGCGGGGGAACGCAGCACACCCTCGGCCCGGCATGCCCTCGGCCCGGCACGCCCCCGCCCCCGAACACCCCCGGCCCGGCACGCCCCCGCCCCGCCCCGCGCTACGGCCGGGTCGGCCGGTACGTCCGCGCGGCCCAGGCCTGGAAGGTCGGCGAGGCGGCGATCAGATCCCGGTACGCCGCGGCCGCCGCACCGAACAGGGTCTCCACCACCTCCCCGCTCACCCCGCCGGGCCGCCAGACCAGCAGGTGGCGGACCCAGATCGGCGTCCCGGCAAGCGGTTTGACCACGACGTCGGCGAGCGGCCGGGTGGTCGCCTGGACGACGGAGATCCCGAGCCCGGCGGCGATCATCTCCTGGAGCTCCAGCCGGCCGCCGAGGAACTCGTGCACGGTCGCCGGGGCGAACCCCGCCGCGGCGCAGGCGCCGTAGAAGACGCCGTGCCAGCCGGCCCCGTCGTCAGGGGTGAGGAACCAGTCCTCGTCCGCGAGGTCGACCAGGGAGATCTCGGTGCGGTGGCGGAGCCGGTGGCCCGCCGGAAGGACGACGAAGGCGGGCTCGGTGACGATGCCGCGATGGGCCACGGTCGGCGAGTGGCGCAGTTCCTGGCCCGGGTAGTCCACGGCCACGGCGGCGTCCGCGTCGCCGTGCTCCAACAGGTCGACGATGTCGGAGGACCGGTAGACGGAGGTCACCGTGAACCGCTGGTCGGGCCGCTGGTGCCGGGCCCGGGTCACCAGCCCGGGCAGCATGGGCGAGTTGGTCGCGGCCAGGCGCAGCTCCCGTCGGACCGGCCCGTCGGGAGAGTCCGGGCGGCGCCCCAGACCGTCGGCCCGCACGAGAAGGTCGCGGGCGGCGGCCAGCACCTCGACCCCGAAGCAGGTCGGCGCCACCCCCACGGCCGTCCGCTCGAACAACGGCGCACCCAAATGGCGTTCGATCCGCCGTAGTTGCGTACTGGTGGCCGGCTGAGAGGCGCCGAGCAGGGCGGCGGCCCGACCGACGCTCCCGGCGTCGGCGATGGCGCACAGCACCCGAAGGTGCCGCAGCTCCAGCTCCATGACCCTCCCCCTCCCCCCACACACGACGGCCGGGCCCTCCCGGCCGACGGCGTCGGGCGGGTTCCGCCGTGCCGGTGCAACCGCACACATGACATGTCAGCGGCCAACCATCACCCCTCACGATTCACCCCGTCAAGCCCCGCCCGGGGGCCGGACAGCACCACCGGCACCACCTTTTACCTGCGCATTGTCTGCACCTGACCGCCCCGTGACCCGCCGGCCGCGCGCCTGGGGGCGTCAGTTCTCGCATCGCACTCGCGCGACGCTGAGACGCACATGGGCCGTGTGTTCGAGTACCTCCTCGAAGACACGCCCCACTCGGTCAACTGCGTCTACCGCACCTATTCAAGCCGCCGGAGGACATCGTCCGGATCGCCCTCGTCGAGGATCCCCGCGAACACGTCGACCATCGCCTGAACGCCGGCCTCGCGGACGATCACCAGGTCATCGCAGTGGAAGTAGCGTCCTCCGAGAGCTTCTCCGGTCCCGCGCCACCTCCCCATGACACGCGAGATCTCGTCCAGTGTCATGAAGGTGGCACTCCACCGTCTGCCGTCGGGAAGGATCAGCTCGGCGTCCACGTTCTCCACGCTCTCCACCGTGTCGTCCGCCCCCAGCATGAAGACCGCGTCGAAGCGGGGCGTTGACACCTGATGCAGCGGATCGGCGCTTCCCATAGATCTACACCAACCTTTCGATTGGCCTGCCCGTCAGGTCGGCCCAGCCGTCGCCTGCCCGTCGGGATCCGCCCAGTCGTCGCCTGCCCGCCCTGGGCCGCCGGCGGGGCGGGCGTCACTGGCTGCGCTGCGGCTCCCGGTCGGGCCCGCCGTTGCGCGACCTCCTGGCGCGGAACTCCGCCGCGAAGGCCGTGGACAGGGGCAGGGCGACGGCGGTCAGCCCCAGTGCCGACGCGGCCGGGGTGACGTAACCGGGAACGGTGTCCGCGGTGTAGTCGCGCCCGCCGGGGACGTGGCAGACGAAGTCGAGCGGCAGGTAGTGCACCTCGTAGCCGACCACCTCCATGGCCTTCTCGTTCCCGGCCGCCCGGCAGGGCCGGATCGGGGCGGAGCCCGCCCCGCTGTCGTCCGCGTCCAGGACGGCCATGCCGACGTGCAGCGCGCCCCAGGTGTACATCGCGGCGGCGCCGGCTCCGGCCAGGGCGGCGAGACCGTGAACGGTCCGGGCCCCTCCCTCACGACGGCGGGCCAGGGTGGTGCCGCCGTACCCGATGAGGCCGAAGGCGATCACCGGCCCGGCCAGGATGATCAACAGAAGGACCACGGCCCACCCCTTCCCTCGGGCGCCGTCGGCCGACGCCCGCACAGCTGGATCATAGGATCACCCGATCAGCGACCGCCCGATCCCACAACCGTTACGGGCGCGCCGGAGCCGCCGGAGCCCGGTCCCGGGCCGCCTCCCTGGTCCACCCCAGGCCGGCGCCGAGTCCACCCCGGGCCGGCGCCGAGTCCGCTCCGGCCCGGCTCCGGATCCTGTGGGGTTCACGGCTCAGCCGCAGGCCGCCGCCCGGTTCAGGTCGGTGAACACCTCGCTGGAGTCGACCTGTCCGTACAGGCCGCCGGCCGTGACGACCTGGCGGCGGCCCGCCGGATCGCCGAAGAAGTAGGAGACGTTGCCGCGGATGCCACCGAGGTGACCCCAGAGCTCGCCGCAGCCGACCACATCGAAGCGCATCAGGCCGAGGCCGTAGGCCACACCGAAGTGCGTGTCGACGGTCCGCTTCATCTCCGCCAGCTCGGCCGGTCGGAGCAACCCGCCCCCGAGCAGGGCGGATTGGAAGCGCGCGAGGTCGGCGGCGGTGGAGATCCCGGCTCCGGCGGCGCCCGCGAGGGACGGGTTCATCAGCGTGGCGTCCACCGGCCCCGAGGCCAGCACGAGGTACTGGTGGGCGTGCGGGCCGGTGAGCAGCGGCGAGGTGGTGGGCATCGAGGTGTCCCGCAGGCCGAGCGGGCGGATGATCCGGCGCTCGACCTCCTCGTTCCAACTCCGGCCGGTGGTCCTCTCGATGAGCATTCCGGCGAGCAGGTAGTTGGTGTTGGAGTAGTGGAAGTCCCGGCCCGGCGCGAAGTACGGCGCGTGCGAGGTCGCGTCGGCGACGATCGCCGGGGCCGAGAACGTCCGCCAGCGGCCGACGCGCACCCACTCCGCCAGTCCGGCCTGGTCCACCGGGACGTACTCGGGCAGGTCGTTGTAGTTGAACAAACCGCTGGTGTGGTTCAGGAGTTGCCGGACACTGATGCCCGCGCCGTTCGGGACCACTCCCGGCAGGTACGTCTCCACCGGCGCGTCCAGGCGGATCCGGCCCTCGCCGACCAGTTGGAGCACCACCGTCGCGGTGAAGGTCTTGGTGATGCTGCCGATCCGGAACCGTCCGTCGGGGTCGACCGGTCGCCGGCCGGACAGGTCCGACACCCCTGCCGCGCCCTTCCACACCGTCCGGCCGTCCGCGACGACACGGGCGAGGTCCCAGGTCACCGCACCACTGTCGACCACCGCCTGCAACTCACCCTGCAGGCCCTGCAATCCCTGCAACCCCTCCAAGCCCTGCGACCCTCGCGCTGCTTCCGGCGCTCCACCCCGGACCCCGGCCGCCTGCGGTGCCACGCCCGCCTGCGACATCGAGGCCGACTTCGCCTCCACGGCCGACTTCGACACAGCGGGCAGCTGAGCCGCCGAGGCCGACGGCGCCGGAACGCCGGTCAGCCCGGCACCGACCACCAGCGCCACGGCCGCCGTCCGAAGCCCGGCGCCGCGACCAGCCGTCACTACTCCCCCACCCATCTCCGACCTCCCGATCGAGTTCGTGGCGCCGCCCGCCGAACCGGGCCGGCTGCTCACGGACTTGACGCTACCGATCGGGTCGTCCTCGAACAGTGGAGCCGACTCGACGATCCACCGGCAGTTAACTACCGGTCGGCCGCGCGCCGGTCTCTGGTCCGCCACACCCGGCTCCGGTCCGCTACACCCGGCTCCGGCCGGTGGCGCCCCCGGCTCCGGTCCGCGACGCCCCGCTCCGGTCCGCCGTGCCCCGCTCCGGCCGGCCCCTGCCCGAAAGGGCAACCCGTGCCGCCCTTTCGGGCAGGGGCCACCACCGGCCACCGGGGCCATTTTCACTGCGGCGGCTCCGGCGCAGGTCACCGCCGGTCCGCACGGTGGCGAAGGTGTCATCCGGCCACCCCCGGACAAGGGTTGACACCGCAAGTTGGTCTAGTCCACCTTAGGAGAAAGCAAGTTCGACGAGGCGGAAAGCCCTGGCCGGACGCCGTTCCGGACAACGGAGTTGGCCCACGACTCCGCATGTCCGCCAACGGCGTCAACGAGCCGCAACGGGCGCCCAGCACCAGAAGGAGGAAGGAACCCCGGCCCTGTCTCCGCGCACGACCGCAGCCCTCGCGGCACCCGCAGCAGCAACAGCGGAAGCAGCAGCGACGGCAGCCGCCGGCGGACAGTGAGAAACGGCCCGGGAACCGCCAGTACCGCAACCTCCGGCCGGCCGACGCCCCTCCCTCGTCGAACGCTCGACGACGAATCCGCACTTCCCGGACCCTCAATCCCCGGACCCACGTTGCCCGGATCCGCACACCGGATCCGCACGCCGGGTCCGTCAACCGGGTCCGTCACGCCCGCCTCCGTACCCACCTGCATCCACTCCCGGCCCGCGACACCGCGTGCAGCCGGGCACCACCGCCTGCCCGCACACGCGGCCCGCCGCACGGAACGCCAACCCGGAACGCCAACCAGGAACACCCAGCGGGAACGTCCGCACGCAGCCGCCCGCATGCCTCCGCACGCACGCACGTCTTCACACACTCACGCACACCGTCACCCACGCAGCCACGCACCCACGCACCCACCACGACCCCACCGCCAGGCCGCAGTTCCCCCCTCTCGGTCGCGCCTCCCGCCACTCCTCCCACCCCTTCCCCTCCCCCTCACCTCCTGGCCGAACGAAGCATCCCGATCCTTGGAGTGATTGCATGCCGACCCCTGACGGACATCTCTACCGGGCCGCGTCGGACCGTCCGTACTTCAGCAACGACGGCGAGGCCTACCTCGCCCGGACGCCGCTGAAGGACATCGAGAAGTCGCGGCCCCTGCGCGTGCTCTCCGAGGACGACTTCACCTTCTGGCAGACCTACGGCTACGTGATCGTGCGGGAGGCGATCCCCGCCGAGGCGGCCAAGCGCCTGCTGGACTTCGCCTGGGACTTCCAGGGGCTCGACCCCGAGCGGCCGGAAACCTGGTACGAGGAGCGGGAGTTCCGTGACGAACTGGACGAGCACCTGTACGTCTACGGCTTCGTCGAGGCGTACCAGCACCAGCTGATCTGGGACAGCCGGCAGGCGCAGCGCGTCTACGACGCGTTCGTCGACATCTGGGACTGCGAGGAGCTGTGGGTCACGCTGGACCGGCTGAACCTCAACCCGCCGAACGTGAAGAACCGCGACCGCGCGTTGATCGAACCCACCGACCGGGGCTTCGACATCGAGCTGCACTGGGACGTCGACACCACGCAGGGCATGCTGCCGCAGCGCGTCCAGGGCATCATCGCGCTCAACGACACCCGGCCGGACCACGGCGGCTTCCAGTGCAACCCGGAGCTGTTCCGGCGGTTCAACCAGTGGCAGGCGGCCCAGCCCGCCGACCGGGACCCGATCCGGCCGGCGGTCGACCGCTCCGAGTTCCCGGTGGTCCGGCCCGAGCTGAACGCCGGCGACCTGCTGATCTGGAACGGCATGCTGGCCCACGGCGTGGCCCGGAACACCTCGGCGAGCGGCGTCCGCGCGGTGCAGTACCTGTCGATGATGCCGGCGCTGGAGGAGCACGAGGAACTGAAGCGCTCGCGGATCGCGTCCTGGCGCGACCTCTCGACGCCGACCTGGAACAGGACGCTGGTGGGTGACGCGCGCCGGCACGAGTCGCTGCGCTACGGCCGCGCGGAGCTGAGCGCCCTCGGCGCCAGGCTGCTCGGCCTCGACTCCTGGCACGCGGACACCTCCGCCGGCCGCGGGCAGGACGCCGAGTGCTCCGACGGGCACCGCGAGCAGCAGGGCGCCGAAGGGTGAACCGGAGAACCGGCATGCACAAGATCTGCCTGACCCTGCCCACCAACCGGCCCTGCGCCGCCACCATTTCGGCGGTCGGCGAGGAGGCGGCCTACGCGGCCGAGCAGTTCGGCGTCGAGGTCCACCTGCTGATCCTGGACTCCTCCGACGAGCCGACGTTCGCCGTGCACGCCAAGGCCGCCGCCGCCCTCCCCGCCCTGCCGGGCGTCACCGTCCACCACCTCGACGAGACCCGCCAGCGCACCTTCCTCCGCGAGGTGATCCACCGCTCCCACACCCCCGAACCGGACACCCTGCTC